>JAJHPN010000094.1 GCA_020890855.1 Candidatus Contendibacter sp.
GAATAACCGGCATTACAGTTTTGAGCGATTCAGTCGAAGCGCAGTGGGACTGGCTGGAGCGCAGGCTGAACCATTTCGGGTCTGGCTGGAAGATTGGCAATTAATGGGTGGCGGGCTGGATCTTTTTCCCCTGCGGATTGACGCGCAGGAAAACGGCATTGCCATTCACTTGATGTTGAATCCCGGTAAACCGATGGTGTTGCAGGGTGATCGGGGTTTGAGTCAGAAAAGCGCCGAATCCGGCAATGCGTCCTATTATTACTCTTATACCCGGTTGCCGACGCAAGGCGCAATTAAGCTCTCTGAGCAGACCTTCGCAGTGCATGGCGCAAGCTGGCTGGATCGGGAATGGAGCACCAGCGCGTTAGGGCCGGATCAAACCGGCTGGGACTGGTTTGCTCTGCAACTGGACGATGGGCGGGACTTGATGTTTTACCGGTTGCGGCGTAAAGACGGCGGCGCTGATTCGTTCAGTAACGGCGCTTTGATTACCGCCAATGGACAAATGCAGTCATTGCGCGAGGATGAGGTGGATTTGCAACCACTGGGCGAATGGCGTAGCCCGCAGACCGGCGACCGTTATCCCGCCGGCTGGCGTTTGCGCGTAGCGCCTGAGAAGCTGGATTTAACCGTGACGCCCAAAGTCGCCGATCAGGAAATGCGGCTGACAGTGCGCTATTGGGAAGGCGCGGTTGCGGTGACGGGCCGCGCCGGTCAGCAACGCATCACGGGGCAGGGTTATCTGGAGATGACGCGCTACGGTTCCCGCTGATGCGTGGTTCAACCCACAACCGATCCCGCAGTCCTGATGAGCGCCGCAACCGCCGTTCCACTGCGGCGGCAAACACGTCTGGCGTCCCGTAAAATACGGCGTGCTGTTTGGCGCGGGTCAGTGCGGTATAAAGCAATTCGCGGCTTAATACGGGCGACGGTTCATTGGGCGTCACCACCAGAATCGAGTCAAATTCAGAACCTTGACTTTTATGCACCGTCATGGCGTAGACGGTTTCATGTTCTGGCAATCGCGCCGGGGCAAAACTTCGCAATGCGCCGTCATTGCCCAGAAAAAACACCTTGACTCGTTCGGCATCATTCGGGTCTGGCAGCGTAATCCCTATATCGCCATTAAACAGTCGCAGATTGTAATCATTGCGGACTATCATGACCGGCCGGCCCAAGTACCAGGTTTGCCGGGCGTCAATCAGTTCCTGATCCTGTAAGGCGTTCTGACATAACTGGTTGAGCGCCTCGACGCCAAACGGTCCTTTGCGGACGGCGCTCAATACCCGAAACCGGTTGAATGCGGCAAAGATCGCGGGCGGTTCCTCGTTATCCCGCACCGCCTTGAGATAAGCCGTAAAGCCATTGATGACCGGTGCGGCCAGTTGCTCCGGTAATGTCTCCGGATCGGTCAGGGTATGCCAGTGAATATCCTGATGGGTGCTGTCGGCAAGCAGCGCTTCGGCCATCGCCGGCTGGCCCTGGTTGACCGCCCGCGCCAGTGCGCCAATGCCGCTGGTGGAGCCAAACCGGTAGCTGTGACGCAGCAGGATAATCGCATCCACGAGCGGCGAGGGCGCTTCCCGACCGGGCGGCAGGGTCTCGCCCGTTAAACCGGTGAGCTGGCTCCGCAATTCTGGAGTAAACCGCCCGGCTCCGAAACAGACTTCGCCCAGCACCGCGCCAGCTTCTACCGAAGCCAGTTGATCCTTGTCGCCCAGGAGAATCAGTCGCGCGGCGGGCGGTAACGCCGCCACCGTCTTGGCCAGCAACGCCAGTCCAACCATTGACACTTCATCAACCACCAGCACATCCAGCGGCAACGGGTTGTCGCGATCATGGCGGAAATACACGGAATCCGGCCGACCGCCGAGCAACCGGTGCAAGGTGGACGCTTCTTCGGGAATTTGCGCCGCCTGCTCCGGCGGCAGGTTCAGCCCCGGCTTGGCGGCGCGGATCGACTCCTGCATCCGGGCCGCCGCTTTGCCGGTTGGCGCCGCCATCGCGATCCGCAGCGACCGATTCCGGGTCTGGCCGGCTAATAACGCCAGGATTTTCAGCACGGTGCTGGTCTTGCCGGTGCCAGGGCCGCCGGAAATCACGCAAACCCGTTTGAGCGCCGCCGTCGCCGCCGCGATTTTCTGCCAGTCCGGCCCGATCAGTTGCGGATGGCGCGGAAACAGCCGCTCCAGATCGATCCGCAATTGCGGCGCGTCTACCAGTTCCGACGCCTGGGCTCGTCGCCGCAAATCATCCGCCAATTGCTGTTCATAGCGCCAATAGCGGTACAGATACAGGCGGCCCCGCCGATCCAGCACCAGGGGTTGACGCATTCCCGGCCGGCCTACCACCGGACTGGCGCGAACCGCCGCCAGCCAATCGCTGGTGGGTGGTAACGCCACATCGGGGGATGTACCGGCAATGGCTTTCCAGCGCTGCGCCCATTGCCGCAGATTCACGCAGATGTCGCCCTGACCGGTGGCGTGACTGGCCAGCGCCGCCGCCAGAGCCAGTCCTGGCGCATCGCTTCCGGCCAGCCGCTCCATGAATCGGGCGAAGTGCAGGTCCAAATCGGTCAACAGCGCTCGTTGGAACAACAGCGCCAACAGTCCACTGGCATGAGCCGGCGGCGGCGCATCCATTCGGTCGGGATCGGCGGTTGGACTGGTGGTTGCCAGGTTCACGGCTGCTCCTCCACTTGCGACGAGTCGCTGAACATCTCAATTCCCAACTTCTCGGCCACTTTCCGGGCGCGGGCATCGATCATTGGCGAAACCACGATCGACCAGTCAGCCTTGCGCTGGTGACGTTGCTCGTAAAACCGGGCCTTGCGCTCAAAAATATACATTCCGGCTTTGTCAATGGATGATTTCAGCTCGCAGATCAGCAACAGGCTATTTTTGACGATGACATCCAGTTCAACCTGATCCGGTCGACCGAAGACCGTCCCCTGATCGTCAAATTCGTTGACATTGACCACTTGCACCCCAAAGGTCCGTTCCAGAATCCCGGCCAGCGCGTTGCGAAACGAAGTTTCCGACTGTATTCCCCAGCGCGATCCCAATGCCCCAACCCGCCGTTCCAACCGTTCCGCCAGCGCCATGATTTCCTGATGTGTATGATCGAAGCGTTCCCCGGATTCCTGCCATTTCCGATTTTGCTCATCCCATTTGCGCCGATCCTCGACCTTCTGTTCATCCCACTTGCGATCCTGCTTGTCCTGATATTCTCGCCATTCCCGCGAACGCTCCTCCCGCTCGCGGCGTAATTCACCCAGCATTTCATAAAACCGATCCTGGGTTTCGGCGCGGGTCGGATAGTCCCGCCGCATCAGTTCCAGCAAATACTCGCGGAAACCGGGATCGGCCCGCAGCAATTCCGGCAGTTCCCGTTGCAAGGTTTCTTTCAGCATCGCCATGTCCATCATCATCTCCGCTGCTTAAATGCGCTTCGGTTTCATCCTCAGTTTAACCGGTAGCCGGGTTTTGGCTGGAATCCGGGCCATGCCCCGCGACTTTGACCGATGAGTTGGGTTAGCATTCAGCACTTTTCATCCACCTGCCGCCTTGATCAAGGCGCAGGCATCCGCTGTCGGCGAGGTTACGAATGTTCAGTCCAGAGATGCGAATTGCCGGATTTGATAACGAATTGTGGGCCGCCCTGCAAGGCGAGCAGCAGCGTCAGGAAGCTCACATCGAGCTGATCGCTTCGGAAAATTACGCCAGTCCCCGGGTGCTGGAAGCACAAGGGTCGGTGCTGACCAACAAGTACGCCGAAGGCTATCCCGGCAAGCGTTATTACGGCGGCTGCGAGTTTGTGGACATCGCCGAACAACTGGCGATTGATCGCGCCAAGCAGCTGTTCGGGGCCGACTACGCCAATGTTCAGCCGCATTCCGGATCACAGGCCAACGCGGCGGTGTACATGGCGCTGGTCGAACCGGGTGAAACCATCCTCGGCATGAGTCTGGCCCACGGCGGCCATTTGACTCACGGCGCCAAGGTCAACTTTTCGGGCCGGCTCTATCAGGCGGTGCAGTACGGACTGGATGAGGCCACCGGCGAAATTGACTATGCCCAGGTCGAGCGGCTGGCGCTGGAATGTCGGCCTAAAATGATCGTCGCCGGCTTCTCGGCCTATTCGCGGGTGGTGGACTGGCAGCGGTTCCGCGCCATCGCCGATCAGGTCGGCGCTTATCTGTTCGTAGACATGGCCCATGTGGCCGGACTGGTCGCGGCGGGCGTTTATCCCAATCCGATCCCGGTCGCTGATGTGGTGACCACGACCACGCATAAAACCCTGCGCGGCCCCCGCGGCGGGCTGATTTTGGCCCGCGCCAATCCTGATCTCGAAAAGAAATTCAACTCCCTGGTGTTCCCCGGCACCCAGGGCGGGCCGCTGATGCACGTCATCGCCGCCAAAGCCGTCGCTTTGCTGGAGGCGCTGCAACCGGAGTTTGTGGACTACCAGAAACAAGTCATCGCCAATGCCCGGATCATGGCCGAGACGTTCATCGAACGCGGCTACGCTATTGTTTCCGGCGGCACCGACAACCATCTGTTTCTGGTCGATCTGATCGCCAAGGGCCTGACCGGCAAGGCCGCTGACGCTGCGTTGAGCCGCGCTCATATCACCGTCAACAAGAATGCCGTGCCCAACGATCCGCAATCGCCATTTGTCACCAGCGGCATCCGCATCGGTTCGCCGGCGATCACCACCCGCGGTTTCAAGGAGCGGGAATGCCGGGAATTGACCGGCTGGATCTGCGACATCCTCGATGATCTGAACAATGAGGCCGTGATTGACCGGGTGCGGGGGCAAGTCGCCGAACTGTGCGCCCGGTTCCCGGTGTACGGTTGATTGTGAGCTGATGTCCGCCGCTGACTACCGCTGGATGGCCCGCGCCCTGACGCTGGCCCGGCGTGGTCTGTACAGCGTCGATCCCAATCCCCGAGTGGGTTGCGTACTGGTCCGGGAGGGCGCCATCGTCGGCGAGGGCTGGCATGAGCGGGCCGGCGAGGCTCATGCCGAGGTGATTGCGCTGGCGGCGGCAGGCCGCCAGGCGCGGGGTGCAACGGTCTATGTCACCCTGGAGCCGTGCTGCCATTACGGGCGGACTCCGCCTTGCACCGAGGCGCTGTTGCAAGCAGGGGTGGCGCGGGTGGCCGCGGCGATGCGCGATCCCAATCCGCAAGTGGCCGGTCAAGGTCTGGCGATCTTGCGCGAGGCCGGGGTGGCGGTGGATTGCGGATTGCTGGAGGCCGAAGCGCGGGCGCTCAATCCCGGCTTTATCCAGCGCATGACCCAAGGCCGGCCGTTTGTTCGCCTCAAACTGGCGATGAGTCTGGATGGACGCACCGCGCTGGCTTCGGGTGAAAGTCAGTGGCTGACCGGCGAGGCGGCGCGACAGGATGTCCAGCGGCTGCGGGCGCGTTCTTCGGTAATTTTGACCGGGATCGGCACGGTGCTGGCCGATGATCCCGGTCTCAACGTGCGGTTGCCGGAAGTCTCCCGTCAGCCATTACGGGTGATTCTCGATAGCGATCTGCGTACGCCGCCGACCGCCCGGACCTTGCAACTCCCCGGTTCGGTGCTGATTTTTACCGCCGTTGCCGATTTGGATCGGCAAGCGCCCTTGCAGCAGGCGGGCGCGGACATCGTCGTTGTCCGGAGAGCCGGACAAGGCCTGGATTTGCCGGCGGTCTTGGCGGAATTGGCCCGCCGGGAAGGCAATGAGGTGCATGTCGAATGCGGCCCGACGCTGGCCGGCGCATGGTTGCAAGCCGGGTTGGTGGATGAGCTGCTTATTTACATGGCTCCGTTGCTGCTCGGCGATCGGGCGCGGGGATTGTTCCAGTTGCCGGCATTGACGCGGATGAGTGAGCGGACTGAATTGGACGTTCTGGAAATGCGGGCAGTGGGCAAGGATTGGCGGCTGCGGTTACGTCCGACGCGATACAGGGAGCCTGCCTGAGGGTTTGCAATGGAACGCATTATTGCACCGTAATAAGGCATAACCTCGAAATTCTGCGCTATATTGATTCAAGACCCGGCGTTAGCAAGCTGCGCTGCGGCTAGTAGGGTGTGGTCAACATTGAAAAAATGGCCGTGGCATGGTTCATGCTGAAACGCGGGCGGACATAGTTTTTACCACCCGACCCACTGCGACCGCTTTTCCCATAATTCCGAGGAACCTATGACGATGAATGCTGCTGATGTGATGAAGCTGATCGAGGACAAGGGCATCAAGTTCGTGGACTACCGGTTCACGGACACCCGAGGCAAGGAACAGCATGTGACTGTGCCGGTCAGCGCCGTGGATGAAGAGGTGTTTGAGGACGGCAAGATGTTTGACGGCTCGTCCATCGCCGGTTGGAAAGGCATTCAGGAATCGGACATGATTCTGATGCCCGATCCGGTCACGGCTTGCCTGGACCCATTCTTTGAAGAACCGACCCTGGTGCTGACCTGCGATGTCATCGAACCCAACACCATGCAGGGTTATGAGCGGGATCCGCGCTCGCTGGCCCGTCGCGCTGAGGCTTATCTGAAATCCACCGGGATTGGCGACACCGCATTTTTTGGCCCGGAAAACGAATTCTTCATCTTTGACGACGTGCGCTGGGGCGCCGATATCAGCGGCAGTTTCTGCAAAATTGATTCGTCCGAAGCCGGCTGGAACTCCGAAAAAGCCTATGACGGCGGCAACTTCGGCCACCGCCCCGGCGTCAAGGGCGGTTATTTCCCGGTGCCGCCGGTTGATTCAATGCAGGACATCCGCTCGGCGATGTGCCTGAGCCTGGAGGCGATGGGGCAGATTCCCGAAGTCCATCATCACGAAGTCGCCACCGCCGGCCAGGCCGAAATCGGCGTTCAGTTCAATACGCTGGTGCGCAAGGCTGACGAAGTGCAGCGCCTCAAATACGTGGTGCAGAACATTGCCGCCAGCTATGGCAAAACCGCCACCTTCATGCCCAAGCCGCTGGTTGGCGACAATGGCAGCGGGATGCACGTACATCAGTCCATCGGCAAGGATGGGGTCAACCTGTTCTCCGGCGATTTATACGCCGGCCTGTCGGAACTGGCGCTGTACTACATCGGCGGGATCATCAAGCACGCTCGGGTGCTGAACGCCTTTTGCAATCCGTCCACCAATTCCTACAAGCGGCTGGTGCCCGGCTTTGAAGCGCCGATCAATCTGGCCTATTCCGCCCGTAACCGTTCCGCCTCGATCCGCATCCCTTATGTCAGCAACCCCAAGGGGCGCCGCATCGAGGTGCGCTTCCCGGATTCGACCGCCAATCCTTATCTGGCTTTTGCGGCGATGATGATGGCCGGGCTGGATGGCATCCAGAACCGGATTCATCCCGGCGATCCGGTCGACAAGGACATCTACGAGCTGCCGCCGGAAGAAGAGAAACTGATCCCGCAGGTGTGTTTCTCGCTGGAGCAGGCGCTCAACGAACTGGATCAGAACCGTGATTTCCTGATCAAGGGCGGCGTGTTCACCAATGACCTGATTGACGCTTACATCGCGCTCAAGATGCAGGACGTAACCCGGATTCGGATGACCACTCACCCGGTCGAGTTCGACATGTACTACAGCCTCTAACCCTGCCGGTTTAAGCTGAACCGGTTTTACCGACGCCCCCGCTTGGGGGCGTTGTTGTTTTGCGCTATCTCGCGACTTCGCCACTTCCCGGCATGGCGGCTTCTTTGCGCTATCATGGTGCAAGACCTTCCGCTGATCCGCTGCCAAACCGGCAGATCGCCCCTGCCGCTGCGCCAAGTTGGCGCGACGACCGTTACCATAACCAGCGGGACGCTCATTCCCGACGGTTACGCGAAAACTGGTTTGGTTCTTGCTCCATAGCCGACGGCAACCGGGGAGATGAAACCAACGTGCTGCTAAAAGACTATTACCACCGGGTGGTGGAAGGATTGAGCATCGCGGTGCTGGTGCTGGACCGGAACTTGCGGCTGCTGTTCATGAATCCGGCGGCGGAAACCCTGCTGGAACTGAGTTTCCGCAAGGCGCATCAACTGGCCCTCCCGGATCTGATGATTGGAGCGGAGGCCTTCATCGCCGGCTTGCGGCATTGCCTGAGCAGCGGCCATCCCTACCTTGAGCGGGAGTTGCAGCTGATCCTGCCGCCGGCGCGGATCATCACCGTGGATTGCACTGCCGCGCCATTGCTGGAACGCGATCCCCCGGTGGAGTTGCTGCTGGAATTGCGGCAAGTGGATTGGCGGTTGCGGATCAGCCGCGAGGAAAACATTCTGGCCCAGCATCACACCACTCGCGCTCTGGTGCGAAATCTGGCCCATGAAATCAAAAATCCGCTGGGCGGCCTGCGCGGCGCGGCGCAATTGCTGGAACGGGAACTGCCCGACCCCGAGCTGCGCGAATACACCGGCATCATCATCGGCGAGGCCGATCGGTTGCGGAATCTGGTGGATCGGATGCTCGGTCCCAACCAGTTGCCCAATCACGGCGAAGTCAGTATCCACGAAATCCTGGAGCGGGTGTGTGGGCTGATCAGAGTCGAAGCCCATGCCGGGATTCGCATCGATCGGGATTACGACCCCAGCATTCCCACCCTCTGGGGCGACGCCGATCAGCTCATGCAGGCGCTGCTCAATGTGGTGCGGAACGCCCTGGAGGCGCTGGGCGACTGCCGGGGCGGCGTCATTACCCTGCGCAGCCGGGTGCAGCGCCAGTACACCATCGGCGCCAAACGCCACAAACTGGTGGCGCGGCTGGATGTCGCGGACAACGGTCCCGGTATTCCGCCAGAACAACAGGAACAGATTTTCTACCCGATGATCAGTGGTCGCCCCGATGGCACCGGCCTGGGTCTATCCATCGCCCAGAACATCGTCAACCAGCATGGCGGACTGATCGAATGCGCCAGCCGGCCCGGCGAAACCGTTTTCACCTTGTTGCTGCCCTTGGGAAAGAGTGGATGAGCAGGAAAGAACACATTTGGGTCATTGATGACGATCACGCGATCCGCTGGGTGCTGGAAAAAGCCCTGCAACGCGACAGCATGACGGTGACCACTTTCGACAGTGCGGTAGGTGTGGTCGATGCGTTGCGGCGGGGGGCGCCGGATGCGGTGATCGCCGACATCCGGATGCCGGGGATGAGCGGGCTGGAGTTGTTGTCCCGGCTGCGTGAGCGGGCGCCGGAGTTGCCGGTGATCATCATGACCGCTCATTCCGATCTCGATAGCGCGGTTTCAGCCTATCAGGGCGGGGCCTTCGAGTATCTGCCCAAGCCGTTCGATGTGGACGAAGCCGTCGCTCTGGTGCGCCGCGCCTGTCAGGCGCACCGCCAGCACACGGAAGCGCCGTTGCCCGTCGCCCCGTTGCCGGAAATCATTGGCGAAGCGCCGGCGATGCAGGAGGTGTTTCGCGCGATTGGCCGGCTGTCGCGCTCCAACGTCACCGTGTTGATCACGGGCGAATCGGGCACCGGCAAGGAACTGGTGGCGCGCGCCCTGCACCGCCACAGTCCCCGCGCCGACAAGCCGTTAATCGCCATCAATACCGCCGCCATCCCCCGGGATCTGCTGGAATCAGAACTGTTCGGCCATGAGCGTGGCGCGTTTACCGGAGCGCAAGCCGCCCGGCAAGGCCGGTTTGAACAGGCCAATGGCGGCACCCTGTTTCTGGACGAGATCGGCGATATGCCGGCGGAACTGCAAACCCGGCTGTTGCGGGTGCTGGCCGAGGGCGAATTTTATCGGGTGGGCGGCCATTTGCCGACGCGGGTCGACGTGCGGGTCATCGCCGCGACTCATCAAAATCTGGAGCAGCGGGTGCGCGATGGACTGTTCCGTGAAGACCTTTACCATCGTCTGAACGTGATCCGGATTCATCTGCCGCCATTGAACAAGCGCCGTGAAGATATTCCGCTACTGACCCGGCATTTCCTGATTCAGGCGGGGCGGGAACTGGGCGTTGATCCCAAAACGCTGCGTCCGGAGACTGAAACCTATTTATGTCAGCTGGACTGGCCGGGCAGTGTCCGGCAGTTGGAAAATCTGTGCCGCTGGCTGACGGTGATGGCCTCCGGGCGCGAGGTGCATCTGGAGGATTTGCCGGTTGAATTGCGGGAGCGGCTACCCGTCGCTTCCAGCGGCGGCAGCGACTGGGAAACTGCGTTGCGGTTGTGGGCCAGCCAGACATTGGCGCGGGGCGAACAGAAGTTGCTGGACACCGCTTTACCCAGTTTCGAGCGAGTGCTGATCCGGGCGGCGCTGGAGCAAACGGGTGGGCGCCGGCAGGATGCGGCCCGGTTGCTCGGTTGGGGGCGCAACACCCTGACCCGGAAGATCAAGGAATTGGCGATGGAGTGAACTGATTTCTCTATGGAACTCATGGGCATCACGGAAGAAAAATGGATCAAAATGATGGTTGGCAGAACCGTAGCGGGCTGCCGCTGGAACATGGTTGATGATTAACGTCGCATTGTATGAGCCGGAAATTCCGCCCAATACCGGTAACATCATCCGGTTGTGCGCCAATAGCGGCGCCCGGTTGCACCTGATCCGCCCGCTCGGCTTCCAGGTGGGCGACCGGCAATTGCGCCGGGCCGGGCTGGATTATCACGACTGGGCCACGGTGCGACTGCATGCGGATTGGGCCGCATTCCTTGCGGAACTCAATCCGGCTCGGCTGTTCGCCTTCACCACCAAAGGTCAGCGCGACTATCACACCGTCCATTACCAGCCCGGTGATGTCCTGCTGTTCGGCCCGGAAACGCGAGGCCTGCCAGCGCGAGTGCTGGCCGAACTTCCCCTGGAACAGCAAGTGCGGATTCCAATGCTGATCACCAGTCGCAGTCTGAATCTGGCCAATGCGGTCGCTATTGCCGTTTACGAAGCGTGGCGGCAACAGGGCTTC
>JAJHPN010000333.1 GCA_020890855.1 Candidatus Contendibacter sp.
GCCAACCGGGGGCGGGCAGCACCTTCTGGTTCACCGCCCGGTTGGGGCGCAGGAGTGGCCTTCCGGTCTGCGCCACGACCAGCGGCGGGGCAACGGTCGAAGGCGAACTGCGGCGGCGGGGGGTCGGGACGCGGCTGCTGCTGGCGGAAGACAACCTGATCAACCAGGAGGTAGCGCTGGACCTGCTGCGGGGAGCCGGGTTCACGGTCGATTTGGCGGCGAATGGAGCCGAGGCGATCGAACGGGCGCGGTGCACGGCCTATGCCCTGATCCTGATGGACGTACAGATGCCGGTGCTGGACGGGTTGGCAGCGACGGTGGAAATCCGGCAGATGCCAGGCCGGGAAACCACCCCGATCCTGGCGATGACCGCCAACGCTTTTGAAGATGACCGCCGCGCCTGTTTGGAGTCTGGAATGAATGACTTTGTCCCCAAGCCGGTCGATCCCGAGGTGCTCTATGCGACCTTGCTCAAATGGTTGCCTGTGGCTCAACCGGCGACGACTGATGACCTCGACCAGCGGACCCAGTTGACGGCGATTCCCGGTCTCGACCTCGACCGGGGTTTGGCCACCGTGCGCGGCCGGCTGGCCAGCTACCGGCGGCTGCTGACCCTATTTCTCGATTACCACGGCTCTGACCCGGCGCGGTTGGCGGAGCGGGCCGCCGCCGGCGACTGGGCAGAGGTTCAGCGGCTGGCCCATACCCTGAAGGGCTCGGCCGGCAACGTGGGAGCGACGACCGTCCAGCACACGGCAGAGGCGCTACAGCGGGCCATCGACCAGGATCCTGCCGCCCGGTCGTCTCTGACCGAGAGCCTGATCGCCGCCCTGACGACCCTGCTGGAGCGCCTGAGCACGGCGCCCGCCCCCGACGACGCCGCTCCTCGGCCCGTCGGTCCGGCGGACCCGGCCCGTTTGGCGGCGGTGCTGGAGCGGCTGGAATCGCTGTTGGAGATGGGGAATATGGTGGTCAATGACTTGGCCCGGGCGGAGGAATCGCTCCTGCGCGCCGGACTGGGCGCGGCCGGGGACCGCCTGTTGCGCCAGATCGGCGCGTTCGACTACGAGGCCGCCCAAGCAACCTTGCGGGAAGTGCTTAAAGCGCAGCCTGATTCATGATCAAGGCATCCGATTTTTTGACGACGGGCCATCGATCACCAGCGCCAGGTCAGCAATTCTCATCCAGGGGTACAGATTTGAGTCGCGCCCCTACCAATGCTCGTTTTTGCCGGTTGGCAGAACGACTGCACCCAAATCGACGACAGTCGCCTAATCACTAATCCCGTTTAACTGGAAATTTCGGCAGGTGGTCGCCACACGGCCAACTGGTTTTTACCGGCCTGTTTAGCGGCGTACATGGCCGTATCAGCGTATTGCACCAGCGCCTCGGCATTTTCGGTATGCAACGGATACAGCGCGAGACCGACGCTGGCGGAAATGCGCCCAACGCCCTGGGTCAGCACGAATGGCTCTGCTAACCGGGCGATCAGGGCATGGGCGACCTGCAGGGCCGCCGCCAGGTCGCTAATGGCGGGCAGGATCACGGTGAATTCATCTCCGCCCAGGCGGGCCACGGTGTCGCTTTCGCGTAGCCGGCTGTGCAAGCGGAGTGCAACCTGTTGCAGCAATTCATCGCCAGCGCTGTGACCCAGGCTATCGTTGACCGCCTTGAATCCGTCCAGATCGATCCATAGCAATCCTACGATCTGGCGTTGCCGCTTGGCCCGACTCAGTACTTGCTCCAGTCTTTCCCAGAACAGATTCCGGTTCGGCAAATCAGTCAGGGTGTCGTAATGAGCCTGAATCCACAGTTTCTGATCCTTGCTCCGGGCCTCGGTCACGTCAATGAAAATGACGATGGAGCCGGATAGCGGTTGCCCGGCGCTTTCGATCAGGTGAGTCCAGTAGGCCGACACCCACAGCCCGGTATCGCGCAAGCGAAACTCGAACCAGTGGACTTCGGTGGAAGCGCGATTAATGTCCCAGGCAAATTCGACATAGTCGCGGCTATCAAGATGGATGAAATCGAAGAAGTGACGTCCCCACGCAGTCTGTTCGGGACAGCCGGCCAGGATGCAGCCGACCGGATTCAAATAACGGCAATGACCTTGAGCATCGAGTTCAGCGATGCCGACCGGTGCGGCGTTGATCAGGGTGCGCAGATGCCGCTCCCGCTCGGCCAGTTCCTGATTGGCCAGCCGCAGCTCGCGAGTAGCTGCGACCACTTCCCGTTCCAGACGGGTTGTGTGGGTGCGCAGCGCCTCACGGGCTTGCCAGTGTGGGGTAATGTCGAGCGCCGTACCCCGGTAGCCGCGTAATTGCCCAGACTCATTCAGGAGCGGAATCCCGTTGATGCGCATCCAGCGCGGCGGCTGCTTGGGAGAAAACTGGATGGACAATTCGAGATTGCGAAACGGGCGGCGAGCGATGATGGCCGCGTTAAGCACCGCCAAATCGGGCGCTTCCGGAAACAGGGTTCGCCACTGCTGGCCGATGCCAATCTTGAAAATTTGCGCCAGAATCCCGTGCAGATCAGTAAACCGACCCCGGTGATCCGTTTCCCATAACAGATCGTTGGAAACCTTGGCGAAGTCGCAATACCGCTGGATGGCGGCGTTGCGTACCGCCAGTTCCCCGCCCAGCCACGCCCCCAGTGCGGTCATGGCAAAGACCACCCAAGGCGTTTCGAGGAGAACATTGCCATAGCCCAGCAACGCCAGCAGCAGAGCGAGGTTCAGAATCGACAGCCGACCAGGCGTGGCGGCAGACGCTGGAGGCTGTTCTGGCGGGGTGGTCGGGCGGTTTGCTTCGATCATGTGCTATACGGCATTGCGGTTTATTTGGCCTTGGCGTCATCCATCAGCCATTGCCGGATCTGCTGATACACCCGTGGATCGTTCAGCAACGCCATGTGGTGCAGTCCACCCAGTTTCACGGTGGCGACATCGCCGGGCAGGGTGGGGGCCGTGGCGCTACGCAGGGTGACCAGCCCGTCGCCCAGCAGGTGGCCGAGCGGATGGTCCGGGTTTTTAGCCAGGTTAGCGCCAATGAAGCGCAAGGCTACGCCGGGTAAGGCGGTCGGCGTCTGGTCAGACCGGTCAAGAGTGCGCAAGCCGTAACGCAGATTCTTGATGCCGGCGCTGCGGGCGGCGGCGATTTTACCCAGTGGCGCAGTGACCTTGGAGCGATGCAAGGCGGTCGTGATCCGGTGGCCCAGTCTTTCGAGCGCTGCGCCCTGATGCGGCGATCCGAGGCAGACGATCATCTGGACCTGCGGTAGCCACGGCAAATTCTGGTCAGCGGCTTGCTGGCAGGCGCTGCGGGCGACCAGTCCGCCCATGCTGTGACCGATGATCGCCAGTTTGCGCACCGGTTGTGGCCAGGCGGCCAGCAGCCGCTCGATCAGTTGGACCAGTTGCTGACCGTTATAGGCTACTGTCAGGCCGGTGTTGTAGCGCAGATAGAGCGGGGTGTAGCCCAGTTCGGCCTGTAACCGCTGGCCGTAGTCTTGGCTTGGCCCGTTCGCGGTCATGGTGGAATTCCATTGCCAGCCATGTTCATCGCAGCCAAGCCCGTGGATGAACAGGCACAACTGGTCGCTCAGGCTGGACAAATTCGCAGCCAGGCCCTCCGTCGTGAGTGGGATCGGATGGCCGCGGACATAGCAGCCCATGGGAATCGCGAGTGGGTTGGCGCTGTGGTGCAGATGATCGCCGACGACCGCATTCAGCGCACTACGCACGCCAATAGACAGGCGAGTAGGAGCCGCCGCTGCTGACGGTTGGATAGCGGCGACGGCGTGTGGCTCCAGCAGGTCAGCGACGGTGAGCGCTCCGCCGACGCCTTGGCGAATGGCGGCGTAGACGCCGCCGGCAATCGCATCATGCGTACTCTGGACCAGTTTCACCGGTCCGGCCAGGCCGGGAATCCACCGCAGCATTTGAAAGGACAATCCGGCAATCGCCTGGTGTATTTCCTGCACCCGCGTGGCGGTCTCCTGCAAACCGGTTTTCAGCGCCGGGTAATAGCCACTGCGGTTTCCACGCGGCTTTAATTCGGGGATAGCGTCGTTATTTGCCATAGATGCTCAATGCAGTGTCGGAGTCAGGATTGATCGGGCTGGCTTCTTTTATAGCGTTGACCTTGTGTTATACCAATTCTCGGGCGGTTTTCGTATTTATGGTCGTCATTCCTGCGAAAGTGGGTATGACGAAATTAAAACCGCCCGGATTGCAGGAGTATCGACACCGGAATCCGGTTGACGATGGATTCTAACTGGTTCTTGATCCGGTTCACCGATCCGCCCCCGACGACGGGTAAGACAGCCTCGCCCATTTTGGTCAGGCGCTAGACGGTTTTCCGCCCTTCCGTTAGCTTAAGCGCCTCTTTCCGCCTGACTGACGCCCAATCCCCCGCATGAATGCTACTGCCTCTTACGACGCCGCCGCGATCGAAGTCCTCAGCGGTTTGGACCCGGTCCGCAAGCGGCCAGGGATGTACACCGACACTACCCGACCTAACCATCTGGCGCAGGAAGTCATTGATAACAGTGTCGATGAAGCGATTGCCGGTCACGCCTCTACGGTGACGGTGATTTTGTATGCTGACGGCTCGCTGTCGGTCGAGGACGATGGGCGCGGGATGCCGGTGGATATTCATCCCGATGAGGGGATTCCGGGCGTCGAACTGATCCTGACCCGCCTCCATGCCGGCGGCAAATTTTCCGACCGCAACTACCAGTTTGCCGGTGGTTTGCATGGAGTTGGGGTATCGGTGGTGAATGCGCTGTCCAGCCGGCTGGAGGTGTGGGTGCGGCGCAACGGCAAGGAATATCAGATGACGTTTGCCGGCGGCGACAAGGTTTCCGAACTGGCGGTGGTGGGGACCGCGCCGCGCCGAACGACCGGGACCACGGTGCGATTCTGGCCGGATCCGCGCTATTTCGATTCGCCAAAATACTCGGTTCCGCGCCTCAAACATGTTCTCCGCGCCAAGGCGGTGCTGTGTCCGGGGCTGAAAGTCGCGTTTACCGATGAAGCCGCTCATGAGCAGATTGTCTGGCATTACCAGGACGGCTTAACCGACTACCTGCGCGAGGCGCTGGGCCAGACCGCGCTGCTGCCCGATCCGCCATTTGTCGGTCAGGTCAGCGGCAAGCGGGAAGCGGTGGACTGGGCGCTGACCTGGTTGCCGGAGGGTGGCGAACCGGTGGCGGAGAGCTACGTTAACCTGATCCCGACCCTGCAAGGCGGCACGCATGTGAATGGCCTGCGCGGCGGGCTGACCGATGCGGTGCGCGAGTTTTGCGAGTTCCGCAACTTGACGCCGCGTGGCTTGCGGATCGCTCCGGAGGATGTGTGGGAGGGTTGCTGCTATGTGCTGTCGGTCAAGCTGGCTGACCCGCAGTTCTCCGGTCAGACCAAGGAGCGGCTGTCCTCGCGGGAATGCGCGGTATTCGTCGCCGGCGTGGTCAAGGATGCGCTGAGCCTGTGGCTGAACCAGCATCCCGAAATGGGCGAGCGGATCGCGCAACTGGCGCTGGCCAATGCCCATAAGCGGTTGCGGGCCAGTCGCAAGGTAATTCGCAAGCAAGTGACCAGTGGTCCGGCCCTGCCCGGCAAACTGACCGATTGCACCGCGCAGGATTTGACCCGCACCGAGCTGTTTCTGGTCGAAGGCGATTCCGCCGGCGGATCGGCCAAGCAGGCCCGCAACCGCGAATTTCAGGCGGTGATGCCGTTGCGCGGCAAGATTCTCAATACCTGGGAAGTGGATTCGTCTGAGGTCATGGCGTCCCAGGAAGTGCATGACATCGCCGTCGCGCTGGGTATTGATCCCGGCTCCCCGGACCTGACCGGACTGCGTTATGGCAAAGTCTGCATTCTGGCCGACGCTGATTCGGACGGGCTGCATATTGCGACGCTGCTTTGCGCCTTGTTTGTGAAGCATTTTTGTCCGCTGGTGGCCGCCGGTCATGTTCATGTCGCCATGCCGCCGTTGTTCCGGGTCGATGTGGGCAAGGAGATTTTTTATGCGCTCGATGAAGCCGAGAAACAGGGCATTCTCGACCGCATCAATGCCGAGAAAAAGAAGGGCAAGGTCAATGTCACCCGGTTCAAGGGGCTGGGGGAGATGAATCCGCTGCAATTACGGGAGACGACCATGGATCCGGCCACGCGCCGGCTGGTGCAGTTGAGTCTCGATCAGGGTGATGAGGCGCTGGCGCTGATGGATATGCTGCTGGCTAAAAAGCGGGCGGGGGATCGCAAAACCTGGCTGGAGGAAAAGGGCAATCTGGCTGAGGTGTGAGGAAGGAAAAGTAATGCTGAACCGCGCGGATCTGACGCTATATTGCACTGCAACAAAAACCGGGTTATGCTGCATCGTGAAATTTCCGGTTTAACCACTTCATTTTTGGAGAAACTGACTGATGAGCAACGATGCGCTGAACAAAATGGCCGAGCAGTATCAAAACTTTCTGGGACCGGTGATCAAGGCGAACAAACTGTCCGCCGCCAATCTGGAAGCCCTGGTCAATTTCCAGATGAGCGCCCTGCAATCCTATGTCGATATGGCGATGACCCGGATGAAAGCCGCTTCCGACATCAGCGATCCGGCGTCTTTCCAAGCGTTCCTGACCAGTCAGGCGGAGATGGTGGCCAACCTGCAACACAAGTTCAGCGATGACGCCAAGACCCTGGCCGATCTGATGAACCGCTTCAAGGCCGAATTTGACAAACTGGTGCAGGAAAGTCTGCCCGGCAACAAATAATCCGCCTGAATTCCAGAACTTCGCTTTTCGCCAACACCGGGTCGAACCTTCGGGTTCGACCTTTGCTATTTTTGCTCCTGCCGGTTTCTTATCTCATGTCCAAAACCCGCATCGTGGTCGGTCTGTCCGGCGGCGTCGATTCCTCGGTTGCCGCACTGCTGCTGGCCGAACAGGGTTACGACGTCCACGGCGTGTTCATGAAGAATTGGGAAGATTCTTTTGAGGCCGGGTATTGTGCGGCTGCCGAGGATTTGGAGGATGCGCGGACGGTGGCCGAAACGCTCAATATCCCGCTGCACCAGGTCAATTTCACCGCCGAATATCAGCAGCGGGTATTCCACTATTTTCTCGACGAGTACCGGGCGGGGCGGACCCCGAACCCGGACATTCTGTGCAACACCGAGATCAAGTTCAAAGCCTTTCTCGATCACGCCCGGCGACTGGGTGCGGACTTTATCGCCACCGGCCACTATGTGCGCTGCGTCCATCGTGACGGTCGTTGGCGTCTGCTGAAAGGCCGCGATCCTGGCAAGGATCAGAGCTATTTTCTGCATGGCCTGGATCAGGCGCAACTGGGCAGTGCGGTATTTCCGATTGGCGATCTGCTCAAGGCGCAGGTGCGGGAACGGGCGGCGGCCGCCAGGTTGATCACGCACGCCAAAAAAGACAGCACCGGCATCTGCTTCATTGGCGAGCGCCGGTTCCGCGAATTTCTGAACCGCTATTTGCCCACCCGGCCTGGCCCGATAGAGACCGTCGACGGTGAACCGATCGGTGAGCATGCCGGGTTGATGTTCCATACCATCGGCCAGCGGCAAGGTCTGGGCATCGGCGGGCGCAAGGAGGGCAGCGGCGAACCGTGGTATGTGGCGGGCAAGGATTTGGCGCATAACACCTTGATCGTGGCGCAGGGCCGTGATCATCCGGGGTTGTTTCATCGTGGGTTGCGGGCCTCGCAACTTCACTGGATCGCCGGCGAACCGCCCATGATGCCCCTGGCCTGCGCGGCCAAAATCCGTTATCGCCAGTCTGACCAGCCTTGTCTGGTGGAAATGCTGGACGAATGCGGCGCCGCAGTTTGCTTTGGCGAGCCGCAACGGGCGATTGCTCCTGGTCAGTCCGTGGTCTTTTATCAGGGCGATGAGTGCCTGGGCGGCGGAATTATCGAGGCCGGCTACAATTGAGAGGACTTAACTTTGCCGCTGCGACCGGAAACCTATGCCCCAAACTGATCATGATCGTGTCATCGCCTTGGCTGGCGCGATGCAAGCTGCTGATTTAGCCCGCAGTGTCGCCCAACGTGGCCAGGCCGATCCTAAAGCGGTCGAAACCTGTCTGGCCAGTCTGATCCGCATCGATGCATCCAGTAGCGCCGAGGTGTACGGCGGCGTTGCGCGACTACAGTCCGGTTTGCGCCTGTTGGAGCAGCAACTGAATCACCCGCAGGATATGGAGCTGACCCGGTATGTCGTGACGTTGCTGCGGCTGGAGCGCCAGTTGTCGCGGCGGGATGACCTGCTGGAGACCCTGCGGACCGGCATTGCCGGCGTCGTCCAGAACCTGGCGCATTTTCCGCTGGATCACAGCAACACCATGGCCCGGTTTGCCGATCTGTACCTGAAAACGATTAGCACCCTGACGCCGCGCATCATGGTCAGCGGCTCACAGCTTCACCTCAATAACCCGGAAAACGCCAGCCGGATTCGAGCGCTGTTGCTGGCGGGGGTGCGGGCGGCGATCCTGTGGCGGCAAAGCGGCGGCAGTCGGTGGAAATTGCTGGTGCGCCGCAACGCCCTGTTGCGGGAAGCCCGATTGCTGCTGGCGGGGATGGATTAAAACGTCAGGTTTAAAAGCACGGCGCAGCCAACGCAATAAAACTAAAAAGAGACTATCCGTTCTCCTTAACGGGCCGCGCCTTGAATGATCGCTCAATCCCCAACCGCCACCCGTTCCACCCGCTGATAACCACGCGGCAGCGGTCTGCCCCGTCGCCCCCGTTCTCCGGCGTAGTTTTCCAAATCGCCCGGTTTGAGTTTCAAATCCCGCTTGCCGGAGGTGAGAATCAGACTTTTTTCGGGTGGCGTCAGCGTTAGCGCGATCAATCGCTCATCGCCCGGTAAATCAATCATCTTGTTGCCTTTACCTTTGGACAGGCGAGGCAAGTCCTTGACGGGAAACAGCAACAGTCGCCCGTCACTGCTGATCGCGGTCAGCCGGTCAGTCTCCGGACCGGTCACCAGCAAGGGCGGCCAAATCTTTGCGCCGTCCGGTACCGTCAATACCACCTTGCCAGCCTTGTTGCGGCTGATCAGGTCGTCAAAGGCGCAGATAAAACCGTAGCCGGCATCGGTCGCGATCAGATACAAATCTTCGGGATTGCCCAGTAACACGTTGATGAAATTGGCTCCATCCGGTGGACTGAGCTTGCCGGTGAGTGGTTCGCCGTAACCCCGCGCTGATGCCAGCCCTGCCGCTGGCAGGGTGTAGGTTCGCCCGGTGTTGTCCAGAAACACGGCGGATTGATTACTGCGACCCTGCGCCTGACCCAGAAACCCATCGCCAGATTTGTAGCTGAGCGCTCCGGCGTCAATCTCGCGCCCTTTGGCCACTCGCACCCAACCTTTCTGCGACAGCACCACCACCACCGCTTCGCTCGGCGTCAGACTGGTTTCATCCAGCGCCTGCGCCGGTCTCCGCTCCACCAGTTTGCAGCGCCGGGGATCGGCGAAGCGCTTGGCGTCATCCTGAATTTCTTTGCGAATGAGTGTTTTCAGCCGCTTTTCAGAATCGAGCAACTGCTGTAACCGCTCCTGCTCCTTGCGTAATTCGTCCTGCTCTCCACGCAGTTTCATTTCCTCCAGCCGGGCCAGATGCCGCAGCTTGGTTTCAAGAATCGCTTCGGCCTGAAGATCAGAGAGTTGAAACCGGGCGATCAGCATCGGCTTGGGCTTCTCTTCCATGCGGAGAATCCGAATCACTTCATCCAGATTGAGATAGGCGATCAGCAGGCCATCAAGAATATGCAGTCGCTGTTCAACCTGGGTGAGTCGGAATTGCAGTCGTCGTTGCACGGTCGTGACCCGGTACTGCAACCACTCTTCGAGAATCTTCCGCAGATTCTTGACCTGGGGTCGGCCATCCAGGCCAATCATATTGATATTCACCCGATAGCTTTTCTCCAAATCCGTGGTGGCGAACAGGTGATCCATCAGCAAATCCGCATCGACCCGATTGGAGCGCAACGCCAGCACAATCCGGGTCGGATTTTCATGATCAGATTCGTCGCGTAAATCCTCAACCATCGGCAGCTTTTTGGCGATCATTTGCGCGGCGATTTGCTCTATGATCCGTGAGCCGGAGACTTGATGCGGCAAAGCCGTAATCACTACATCGCCATTATCCCGTTCAAAAACCGCCCGTAGCCGCACTGAACCGTTACCGGTTTGGTACAGCCTGCGCAGTTCATCGCGGGAGGTAATGATTTCTGCTCCACCCGGATAATCTGGCGCCGGAATTAGCGCATGCAGTGCGTCAAAATCACACTCAGGATGATCCAGCAGGTGCATACAAGCAGCGGCGATTTCACCAAGATTGTGCGGTGGAATGTCGGTCGCCATCCCGACGGCGATGCCCATTGCGCCATTCAGCAATACATTGGGCAACCGGGCTGGCAATAGCACCGGTTCATCCAGCGTCCCGTCAAAATTGGGCGTCCAGTCTACCGTTCCCTGACCAAGTTCGGCTAATAAGACCTGCGCGAACGGTGATAACCGCGCTTCGGTGTAGCGCATGGCGGCAAAGGATTTTGGATCGTCTGGCGAACCCCAATTGCCTTGGCCATCCACTAATGGATAGCGGTAGGAGAATGGCTGAGCCATCAGCACCATCGCTTCATAACAGGCGGAATCGCCATGCGGATGGTATTTGCCCAGGACATCGCCAACTGTGCGAGCCGACTTTTTATGCTTGGCCCCGGCATTCAGGCCCAATTCCGACATGGCGTAAACAATTCGCCGCTGCACTGGCTTTAATCCATCGCCGATATGCGGCAGGGCGCGGTCGAGAATGACGTACATGGAATAATCCAGATACGCCTTTTCGGTAAAAACCTTCAGTGGCAGTCGTTCAGTGGC
>JAJHPN010000085.1 GCA_020890855.1 Candidatus Contendibacter sp.
TTTTCATGGCCGGGATCCCAGGATAAGCCGGACGTTGCTCCGTCCGGCAGCGGCGGCGCGATCCGCGCTCAGGTTGATAATGACGGTGCGCTGGTTGCGCTCCAGCGCCTTCAGCCAGGGAATGAGCTGGTCGAACTCGATCGCATCCAGTTGCACGCTGAGCTGGTCGTTGCCCTGCGGCGCGATCCGTTTTAACGCTGGGCCGAATCCGGCTGCTCGGGCGGTCTGATCCACGCGCGTTAGCAGAGAACGGCCATCAGCAGTGGCGTGGGTGCGATCACTGGCGCCGCTTAGCCGCTGGATCTCTTGGGCCGCCTGACGCATCCAGGCCAGATCGGCCCGCTGTTCGGCAACGCTGCGTTGCAGGCGATGGTGACTGGTCGAGAATGGTCGCCACACCTGGGCATACAGCAGCAGCGTCAGCGTCAGCGCCATGCCGCCGCCGATCAGGCTGCGTTCGCGGAGACTCAGGCTGTTCCACCAGGCTTTCAAGAGGCCGCCTTTTTCAACGTGACTTTGCTTTCCACCTGGCCTTCCCGTTGCGTGGCGCGAACTTCGGTTCGTAGACCGGGCTGTTGCTCCAGTTGTTGCCGGAGCTGGTCCAGCACTGCCGGATTGCCGCCGGTCAGCGCCAGATCAAGCTGGCTATCCCGGTAACTGAGGCTGCGCAAGGTCAGTTCCGGAAAACTGGCGAGCGCTTGCCCACCCCGGTAGAGCAGATCGAGAAACCCGCCATCGTTGCCGCTCGTGGACGTCAGCTCTCGCAGCCGGGTTTCCAGCTGCGCTTTGGGATTGATGATCCGGGTTGCGCCGGGAACAGCGTCCCGATAGATCCGCTCCATGCCCGCCCGCAGCGCGATCAGTTCCTGGCGCAGCCGCCAGTCATCGTAACCTTGCGAGACGCCTTGCAGGGCGAGCCACGCGCCGGCCAGCAGGGCGGCCGCTCGCCACGGCCGCAACCGTCGGCCCCAATGCGCCTGCCGACTGTAAGGACCTTGTAGCAGATTAAGGAGCGCCGGCGGATCGCTTATGGTCAACCACTGGAGCAGTTCGGGCGGGTGGTCTTCGATCTGCCATGGGCCATCGATCCCGGCCAGTTCGGGCGGCGGCCCGCCCCACACCCGCAACCGCTGTGGTTTGGCGTCGCCGGACTCGGCCAGCGCTTGATTCAGCAGCAGTTCCAGCAGGCTCTGTTCGGTCGCGAAGCCGTCCCAGCGCCCGGTTCGCACCACTGCCCGTCGCCCCTCCAGCGCTACGCTCCAGTCACCGGGTCGCCAAGGCAGCAGCAGCGGATCGGGGACGACGGCGACCGGGCTTAAACCAGCCTCGGCGCAATGCTCCAGCCAACCGCGCAGCTCGGCATGAGCGACTGCCGCGACGGGCAGGCGACCATCATCCGGGGTGGTTCCCAGTGCGAAGTGCAGCGCCTCGATGTCATCCGCCAGATAATCTTCCAGCGCATAGGGGACCGCCCGCGCCCAGGTCGCCCGGTTGCGGCTGGGCAGGGGGATCGGATGCAGGGTGATGCTTTCTCCCGGCGCAACCAGCAGCAGGCGGAAATGACTGGACTGCATCGCCAGGTCGGCGAGGGGACCGCGCTGGACCGCACCGGCGGGATCGAGCCATTCAGCCTGATGGGGGGTGGTAAAGCGGAAGAAGCCAAGGGGGGCAGGCACGTTATTTGCCGTTTCAGTCCTGGTTGCTAAAGCTGCGCCGCAGAACACGGGCGCCATTCTCATCACGAAAAAAGCTACTGTATAGCATTGCCCGCCCATCGCCCACCCGAGCCTCGGCCCGTAACGAAAAATACTGGCTGTCGACGCTGAGCAGCGCTTTGGTTGGCGCGTCTACGGTCAGTTTGGCGGCGCTCAGGAACTCGTCTACCGTTTCATAGGGTTTAGCGACCTCATTTTCATTGGAGTTTTCTTCGCGCAACCGCTTGATCTCCGCTGGATCCCCAGCTTCGCTTAACGCCGCCAGCACCGGAATCGGCGCGGTGTTGACATTCAATGGCGTTCCAGGCGGCAAGGCGCACACCAGCGGCGCCAGCCGGGCGTAAGCCTCACGATCCATACCTTTGATGAGCCGCAGTTCCGAAACGCTGACGAAGGGGCGATTGGCCGCCAGATAGGCGGGGGTCATCGTCAGGTAATCGCTGTCCTCGGCGCCGTCGGGGAACAGCGGATCGCCATCGGGATCAATCCAGTCGACCATCGCCTGGGCCAGTTCCGGTTTCAGTTCCAGACCGGTGAGCAACCGTTGCAACACCTTGATCTGGGCTTCGTTGTGACTGGCTTTGCCGGCTTTCGGGTTATCGGAATTGGCCGGCGTTTTGGGTTTGGCCGCTGGATTCGCTGGCGCATCCACACGGTTTGCATCGGACTCCCCCTCTTCCTGCGGCGGATCCTCCGGTTTTTTATTGGGCGTTGGGCCGGTCGTTTCGCCTTGGGCGGGTTGCCACAGGTTGTTCAGGTTGAAGCAACCCTGCAAATCACGGATGCGCCCGGAGAGGACGCCGCCCTCGACCGGCAGCGTCAGCGGCAGGTTAGCCCACTCTTCGCCAGGATGATCCATCTTGGTGTTCTGGCGGTCACGGATCAAAATCAGCCGCGCTTCCTGTTCGATGCCCAGCGCATAGAGCCGGGCCTGTTGCTGGTGCAGGAGCGTGCTGCTGCGGCGGATGGCGAGCTGCTGCATTGCGGCGAGGCTAATCGCG
>JAJHPN010000159.1 GCA_020890855.1 Candidatus Contendibacter sp.
ACCGTGGCCTTAACCGCTGAATCTGCATCGGCGCTGCCGGAGTTGACCGGTCTGCTGGATACCGTCGCCGGCCTGAAACGGGCGGGCGGCGATCACACGCTATACCGCAGCCTGCTGGCTAGATACGCTGCCGGAGAGTCCGATGCGCTGGCGCAGATCCAGGCCGCGCTGATCGCGGGCGATCTAGCGATGGCTGAACGGCTGGCGCATACCCTGAAAGGCGTGTCGGGCGCCATCGGCGCAATAACGGTTCAAGGGTTGGCCGCGGCTCTGGAACAGGCGTTGCGGCAACGAGCCGGATGGGCGGGAGTCGATCCATTGCTGGTCCAAGCCGGGGCTACGCTGGCCGAACTCATCACTGCGCTGCAAGCGGCTCCGCTGACTGAACCGACCCTGGCGGCGGCAGCGGTGCGCCAGGCGGCGCTGGCGTCGATCCTGAAGCGGCTGGAAGTCTTGTTGCGCGATGACGATACTGAAGCAATTATCGACCACCGGCAAACCCTGGCAGGGGCTTTGCCAGAAGCATCGTTCGCGGCGCTGGTTCAGGCGGTGGTGAATTATGATTTTGCTGAGGCGCTGCGCCGTCTCGGTACATTCAATCTCCTGGAGGTAGACGGTTATGAACGAGAATGAGGGCGCCAACCGGCAGACGGTCCTGATTGTGGACGATGTCCCGGATAACATCGCCCTGTTGAGCGCCTTGCTCAAAGATCGCTACCGGACCCGAGCCGCAACCAGCGGCCAACGCGCCCTGGATATCGTCACCGCTGATCCAGTGCCAGACATGATCTTGCTCGACATCATGATGCCGAATATGGACGGTTATGAAGTCTGCCGGCGCCTCAAAGCCGATCCGCGCACTGCCGGCATCCCGGTGATCTTTCTCACCGCCCGGACGCAGGATGACGACGAGGAGCTGGGTCTGAAGCTGGGCGCGGTTGACTATCTGTCCAAACCGGTCAATCCACTCTGCGCCTCGCCCGCGAGATCGCCTACTCCCATCACGAAAAGTGGGACGGCGGCGGCTATCCAGAGGGGCAGGCGGGGGACGATATTCCCATTGCGGCCCGGCTGATGACGGTCGCGGATGTGTATGACGCCCTGATCAGCCGGCGAGTTTACAAACCGGACATGCCCCATCAGCAAGCGGTGACCATCATCATGCAAGGCAAGGGCCTGGACATTGCCGATCAATTCCAGGCCATTGCTCGGCGGTTTGCCGATGATCCGCAGATGATGCAGGACAAGTTGCGGCGGCTTGAGGCGGCGCTGGTTGAAGAGACCATTGTGCTGGGCAGCTAAGTCCCCGGCTTCAGCCAGATCGCACTCGCCATCCGGCCGGTGCGCGGTTCGCGGCGATAGGAAAAGAACCGCGCGGGATCGCTGAAAGTGCAGCAATCCCCGCCATAAATTTCGCTCACACCCAACGCCTGCAATTGCCGCCGCGCCAGTTGGTAAAGATTGGCCAACCAGCGCCCGGTGGATGAACGCCGGAAACAATCCGCATGGCCCGCATCCAGCCCCAGAAACTCGGCCCGAACTTCCTCCCCGACTTCAAAAGCGTCCGGGCCAATCGCGGGCCCCAGCCAGACCAGCAGTTGCCCGGCGGGAATCCCCAGTGACGCCACCGTCGCCGCAATCACTCCCGCCGCCAGTCCGCGCCAGCCGGCATGAGCCGCCGCCACCGCTGTTCCCGCCCGATCGCAGAACAGCACGGGCAGGCAATCGGCCGTCATCACGACGCAGGGCCGGCCTGGTTGCCGGGTCCAGGCCGCATCGGCGGCGACGGGCGTACGGATTGTTTCAGCGGCGACCACCGTAATGCCGTGAACCTGCTCCAGCCAGGCGGGTTCTCCCGGCCAGCCCGCCACGGTCGCCAGCCGCCGGCGATTTTCGGCGACGTGAGCCGGATCGTCGCCAACGTGTTCAGCCAGATTCAGGCCATCATAGGGTGGTGGACTGATCCCGCCCCGGCGAGTCGCGCTGACCGCCTGCACGGTTGCCGGGGCCGGCCAGTCGGGGAAAATCAGATGTTCCGGGCGCAGCTCATTCAAGTCCATATTTCGCATCCTCTGCCAATGCTGCTAGCAACTCCGCCAGATCAGGCGGAACTTCCGCTCGCCATTCCAGCCGTTCGCCACGGAGCGGATGCGTCAGCGCCAACCGTTCTGCGTGTAAGGCCTGCCGGCGAAACTGCTGAATCGCCTTAATGCAGCGCGGCGAAGCGCCCGGTGGAATTTGCAACCGTCCACCATAGACCGGATCGCCCAGTAATGGCAGGCGAACATGGGCCATGTGGACCCGAATCTGGTGCGTCCGGCCCGTTTCCAGTTTGACCCGCAGCAGGGTATGAGCGCGGAACCGGCGCACGATCCGGTAATGGGTGATGGCGGGCCTGCCGCCGGGGGTGACCGCCATGCGTTGCCGATCCACCGGATGCCGCCCGACCGGCGCATCCACCATTCCACCGGCGACCGGCAGGCCGTTGACCACCGCCAGATACTCGCGCTCAATAGTGCGGGCCTGCAATTGCGCGACCAGCGCGGTATGCGCCGGCAAGCTGCGAGCGACCACCAGCAAGCCGGTGGTGTCCTTGTCCAGTCGATGCACCAGCCCGGCGCGGGGCAATCCGGCCAGTTCCGGGCGACGATGCAACAGGGCGTTAACCAATGTGCCGTCGCGGTTGCCGGCGGCGGGATGAACCACCAGTCCCGCCGGCTTGTTGATCACCAGCAAATCAGCGTCTTCGTAGCAGAGCGTCAGCGGAATATCCTGGGCAATGGCGACGGTTTCAGTCGTTACCACCAGTTCACCGCTGATGGTTTCACCGCCAACGACCGGATCGCGGGGCCGGCGGATTTGACCATTGACCCGCAAGTAACCGGCCTTCAACCATTGTTGCAAGCGGTTGCGCGAATAGGCTGGCAGCAGTTCAGCCAGCGCTTGGTCCAGCCGCATTCCGGCGCAGGCGGGGGGAATTTGACAGGTTACGGCTTCGGTAATTGGCATGATGGTTTTTGGTGGTTCGGGCGTTATACTGAGTCAATGACTGGCTTCAAGATGCATTTTATCCCCGTGACTTCCGATTGCCGCCGTTCCCTGTTTTCAGCCATGCGCCGCACACCGAAATTCCTGACCGGCCTGCTCGCCGCCATGCTGCTGGCGGGCTGCTCCTTGCTCCCGGACCAGATCGACGAGACCAAAGGCTGGTCGGCCCAGCGCCTGTACAGCGAAGCCAAAGAGTCGATGAATGCGGGCAACTACCGGATTGCCCTGGAGTATATGGATAAAATCCAGGCGCGCTATCCGTTTGGCCGCTACGCCCAGCAGGCCCAGCTCGACACTATTTTCATCCAGTACCGGGATAGCGAACCAGACGCAGCGATTGCCGCCGCCGATCGCTTCATCAAGGCCAACCCGCGCCATCCCTATGTGGATTATGCCTATTACATGAAGGGCCTGGTGAATTTCCAGCGCAGCAATACGCTGATCGACCGGATCGCCCCCAGTGACCGCGATAAGACCGACACCAGCACCGCCCGGCAGTCCTACAACGATTTCGCCGAGCTGGTGCGGAAATTCCCTGACAGCCAATACACCGAGGACGCCCGCCTGCGAATGCAGTTCCTGCATAACAGTCTGGCGGCCTATGAAGTCAATGTCGCCAATTACTATCTGAAGCGGGGCGCTTACGTCGCAGCGGTCAACCGCGCCACCTATGTATTGGAGACCTACGCCCGCACGCCGTCTACCGCTAGCGCCCTCAGCATCATGACCGAGGCTTACGTCAACATGGGTATGCCGCAACTGGCGGCGGACAGCCTGCGGGTGTTGGAGCGCAACTATCCGCAATCCCCGGACTTGCCGAAGCTGAACGCGCTGGTCAAGGGCGCGGGCTGAGCAGCCGCTGACCTTAAGGAGACCGCGCCATGTGGGATTTTTTCACGACGGTTCGCCACCGCCACTCCATCCGCAAATACCAGCCGGATATGCCCATCGAGCCGACCAAGCTGCACGCCATTCTGGAAATGGCCTGCGCCGCACCGTCAGCCGGCGATTTGCAGTCCTATCGGATCATCGTAGTGCGCGACCTGGCGGATCGGCAGGCGCTGGTTCATGCCGCTCATCAGCAAACTTTCATTGCCGAAGCGCCGGTCTGCCTGGTGTTCTGCGCCGATCCGGCCCGTTCCGAAACCGCCTTTGGCGAGCGTGGCGCCAAGTTGTATGCGATGCAGGACGCCACCATCGCCGCAGCCTATGCGCAACTGGCTATTGTCGCAGCGGGCATGGGATCCACCTGGGTCGGCTATTTTGAGGAAGACCGGGTTTGCGCGGCGTTGCAGCTCGAATCAGGGCTGGAGCCGCTTGCTCTGCTTAGCCTGGGCTATCCGGCCGAGTTGCCAGAAGCCAGTTCCCGTCGGCGACTGGATGAGGTGGTGAAATGGCGGTGACGGGCTGACTGGCGCAAGGTCTGCCGTGTCTGGTTTCTGCCTTGACTTTTGATAGATTGTGAACAGCGATCCCCTGTTTTCCCTGCCTTCAGGAAGCGCCCGCCCATGAAAAACTACCTGGTCATTTCCGCCCTGGGCGAAGACCGTCCCGGTCTGGTCAATGAACTGTCCCGCGTGATCCTCGACTGCGACTGCAGCATCCTCGACAGCCGCATGACCGTCCTGGGCGGTGAGTTCGCCATCCTGCTGCTGGTGCAGGGCAATTGGAACACCCTGACCAAGCTGGAAATGCACTTCAAGCGGCTGGAGCAGGCGTTGGGTTTGACCATCGTCGCCAAGCGCACCGAAAGTCGCGCCCCGGCGGGCGATACCCTGCCCTATGCAGTAGAGGTAGTTGCGGTCAACCAGCCGGGCATTGTCCATCATCTGGCCAGTTTCTTCGCCAGCCGTTCGATCAACATCGAGGACCTGGTGACTCGCAGTTATAGCGCCCCGCATACCGGCACCCCGATGTTTTCGGTCAATCTGGCGATTGGCATTCCCTCCAGTATGCACATCGCTATGTTGCGCGAGGAGTTTCTGGATTTCTGCGATGAACTGAATCTGGATGCGGTGCTGGAACCGATTAAGGGATAGGCCGGGATGAGCGTGAGCGTCGGACAACCGGTTCCTGATTTCAGCGTCGCCGCGACCGGCGATCAAACCGTGCAGCTGCCTGATCTGGCGGGGCGGTGGGCAGTGCTGTATTTCTACCCCAGGGACAATACCCCCGGCTGCACGCTGGAGGGCCAGCAGTTCCGCGGGTTGCACGCGCAGTTTTTGGCCTTGAACGCGGTGGTGTTTGGCGTTTCCCGCGACAGTCTGCCCCGCCATGACCGTTTCCGCGCCCAGCATGATTTTCCATTTCACCTGATCGCCGATCCTGATGAAAGTCTGTGTCAGCTATTTGCAGTGATCAAGCTGAAAAAGCATTACGGCAAGGAAGCGTTGGGCGTCGAACGCAGCACCTTTTTGATTGACGCCCATGGGGTCTTGCGGCGGGAGTGGCGCAAAGTCAAGGTCGATGGTCACGCTGCCGAGGTGCTGGCGGCCGTCGCCAGCCTTGCGGAACTCCCCGCTTGACGTTCGGCGGCTGCCGTCAGTCATCGCCCTCCGGTTGATGCGGTGGACTCACGATCAGCATGGCCCTCGCCGAAACCCCCGCTATCGCCAAAGTCAGCGGCCAACCGTTCACCCGGATTCCGCCCGATCTGTATATCCCGCCGGATGCGCTGGAAGTGTTTCTGGACGCTTTCGAGGGACCGCTGGATTTGCTGCTGTATCTGATTCAACGCCAGAATCTCAATATCCTCGATATTCCTATTGCTGCGATTACCCGGCAGTACATGGAGTATCTGGCGCTTATGCAGGAACTGCGGCTGGAGCTGGCGGCGGAGTATCTGGTGATGGCGGCCTGGCTGGCCGAGATCAAATCCCGATGGTTATTGCCGCGTCCGGCGTCCGCCGCCGCCGAAGAACTCGATCCCCGCGCCGAACTGGTGCGCCGGCTCCAGGAATACGAGCGGTTCCAGCAGGCGGCGCAGGCGCTGGACGCTTTGCCCCGCTGGGAGCGCGACTGTTTCCCGGCCAGCGCGGAACCGGTTCAGCATGACCGGGTGCGGATTCCACCACCGGTCAATTTGGCCGATCTGTTGGAGGCCCTGCGCGAGGTGATGACCCGGGCTGAACTGTTTATCCGCCACCCGATCCATCGTGAACTGCTGTCGGTGCGCGAGCGGATGAGTCAGGTGCTGGAGCAACTGGACACGCTGCGTTTTACTGCGTTTACTGCGTTGTTTCGCCCGGAAGAAGGGCGGATGGGGATCGTGGTCACTTTTATGGCGGTGCTGGAGCTGCTGCGCGAGGCGCTGCTGGAGCTGGTGCAAACCGAACCGTTCGCGCCGATTCACGTTCGCCGCCGGGGTTGATGCATGGCGCTGCCGGAACTGCCGATCATTCTCGAAGCACTGTTGCTGGCCGCCGGCGAACCGTTGACCCTGGATCGGCTGCTGGATGCGTTCCCGGAAACCGAGCGACCGGAGCGGGAGGACTTACGCGCCGCGCTGGTGAGGCTGGCGGCGGACTACGCCGGGCGGGGGATGGAGCTGGTCGAAGTCGCCAGCGGCTTTCGTCTGCAAGTACCTAAAACTTTCGCGCCGTGGGTGTCCCGGCTGTCGGAGGAACGGGCTGCCCATTATTCTCGCGCCCTGTTGGAAACGCTGGCGTTGATTGCCTACCGCCAGCCGATCACCCGAGGCGAAATCGAGGAAGTGCGAGGGGTCAGCGTCAGCAGCAGCATCATGAAAACCTTGCAGGATCGGGACTGGATCAAGATCATCGGCCATCGTGAAGTCCCTGGCCGACCGGCGCTGTACGCCACGACCCGGATGTTCCTCGATTATTTCAACCTCAAGAACCTGGGCGATTTGCCGCCGCTGGCCGCGCCACGCGATCTGGCGGCGATTGGCGCCGCATTAGAAGGTCACGCCGACCCGTCCGGCGCTTCTTCCGCTGATTCTTTACCGCAAACGGAATTTCCTGATGTCTGAACGCCTGCAAAAATTCCTGGCCAGCGCTGGCCTTGGCTCCCGCCGCCAGATTGAAGACTGGATTCGGCAGCGCCGGATCGTCGTCAATGGTCAACCGGCGCAGCTTGGCCTGTCAGTTAGTAACGCCGATCGCATCGAGATCGACGGGAAGCCGGTGCGGATCGTTCGCCGACAACCCCGGCGGGTGCTGGCTTATTACAAGCCGGTGGGGGAAATGACCACCCGCCGCGATCCCGATGGCCGACCGACTGTGTTTGATCGCCTGCCGCCGGTGCATGACGGGCGCTGGATTGCGGTAGGTCGGCTTGATCTCAATACTCAAGGACTGCTGCTGTTGACCAATGATGGCGAACTGGCCAACCGCTTGATGCACCCCTCATCCCGAATCGACCGCGAATATGCGGTTCGGGTGGTGGGTGAGGTGACGCCGGAACAGTTGCAACGGTTGCTGGAAGGGATACTGCTGGACGACGGGCTGGCGCGGTTCGACGAGATGCGCGAGGCGGGCGGCGAGGGCGTCAATCACTGGTATCACGTCATTCTGCGCGAAGGTCGCCACCGTGAGGTGCGCCGGCTGTGGGAGTCGCAAGGGATTACCGTGAGCCGGCTGATCCGGGTGCGCTATGGGCCGGTGGTGTTGCGGCGAGGGCTGCATCCGGGTCGCTGGGATGAACTTGATGAGGCGGAAATGGCGGAATTGATGAAGGCGGTGAATTATGAACCCGCGCCGGAACCGGAACCGCGCCGCTGGCCGGTCGCGCCGAATCAGGCCAAATCCCCATCATCGGATCGTCCGGGTCAGGAGCCGGGGCCCTGGGCAGGCGCGGGCCGCCGTTCTGTACCGAAGCGGGCCACGTCAGCGCGAGCCGGCGAGGGCGGCGACGGCAAAGCGCCCTACGCATCCCACCGCCCCAAGCCAAAACCAGCCCGTTGAATCCGGGTGCGGATTCATCGTCTGGGCGTGCGGGAACCGTCCGCTCAGTAAGGCCGGACGCCGAACAGGTAGGGATGCAGCAGCAGCAACAAGACAAAACTACCCAAACCCCAGGCCATTGGCCGGCGTAATTCGGCCCAGACCCAGGTCTGGCGACCACTGAGCATCGCCGCGAACGGCATATAAGAGGTCACGGCGACGAAGCGCTGCCAACGTTCGCCCTGAGTCGCGGCCATGCGGTGGTCGAGGTGCAGCGAGCCAAGCAGCGCGGTCAGCAGGAACCCGCCAAAAAACAGCAGGGAAGCCAAGTCGCCGTTAGCGATGATATGGATCGCCGCCCACAGCGTCATGCCCCACATGACCGGATGACGGGTAATGCGCAATGCGCCGTTGACTGCGTCCGGCCGGTCGAGGCTGTTTTCCATGCCCAGCGCCGACGGATTTTTGGTCAGGACGCCACCCGCGATCAGGATGAAGGCCACTGGCATCGCCAACAAGGGCAGATGTCGCAGTCCCGGTCCCGGAATCCACAGATAGACGTAGTGGGAAGCGTAGATGTAGCCGGTGATCATCGCGCCCAAGGTCAGTACGGTGGCCAGTAAAAAGAGGCTCTGAAAGCCTTTTTCGCCAATCTGTCTGACAATTCGGTCATGCGCTGGTGGATGGGCAAGGCCCAAATGGCTTACAAAAAAGGCGGCGCTGGACAGACCGGTCGCCCACATTGCAGTGTCCATCGATTGGCTCCCCGAAGTTCAGAAATCCCGCCGCCCGGCGAAAGCGTGCGCCAGAGTGCCGCCGTCCACATATTCCAGTTCTCCGCCCAGCGGGACGCCGTGGGCGATGCGGGTGGCGCGGACGCCCTGTTCACGGGCCAGTTCGGCGATGTAATACGCAGTAGCCTCACCTTCAACGGTCGGGTTGGTGGCGAGAATGATCTCGCGAATTTGCCCTTCGGCCAGTCGCGTTTCCAGCCTATCCAGTCCCAGCTCCGCCGGCCCGATCCCGTCCAGTGGCGACAAATGGCCCATTAACACGAAATACACGCCCTGAAAGCCGATCGCCTGCTCCACCGCCAGCACATCGGCAGGCGTTTCCAATATACAAAGTAATGATTGGTCGCGGTGCGGGTTGGCGCAAACGGAGCACAGATCGGTTTCACTCAGATCGCGGCAATGCTGGCAATGGCCAATGCCGGCCAGCGCCGCTTGCAAGGCCGAAACCAGGCGTTCTCCACCCTCGCGGTCCCGTTCCAGCAGATGCAGCGCCATCCGTTGCGCGGACTTCGGTCCGACGCCCGGCAGGCAGCGCAAGGCGGTCATCAACTGGTTCAGCAATGGCGACCCGGCCATGGGGAACCGGTTAGAACGGCAGTTTGAGGTCGCCCAACAAGCCGGGCGGCAGGCCCATGCCGGCGGTCAGACCGCCCATCTTGTCCTGCATGGTGCGCTCGACCTTGTGAACGGCATCGTTAAACGCGGCGGCGACCAGGTCTTCGAGCATATCCTTGTCATCGCCGACCAGACTGTCGTCAATGCTGATCCGCCGCACCTCATAACGTCCGGTGATGGTGACCTTGACCAAGCCGCCGCCCGACTCGCCGCCGATTTCCATCGCCGCAATTTCGGCCTGCGCCTTTTGCAGGTTCTCCTGCATCTTCTGCGCCTGTTTCATGATGTTGCCTAAACCACCTTTCATCAGCTTTTCTCCGTCATTCTCAAAAGTTTCGGCGATCTCTGGCGCATCCGGATCGCGCATGGCCTATCGTTAATTCCGTCTGCGCCGGTTGACCAGGATGCTATTCCAACCCAACATCTGCCTTGATGTATCCCCGACGGTCCTGGCGAGCCGTTTAACATTATCCGCGCCAAACCCCGGCCTTGCCGGAAAAGGTCACATTCCGTTGCTTTTAGCTTTCAACCTTTGGAGAGGGTGGCGACCCTTACCCGCCGCACCCCGGCGCCCGAGGCCACTGCTGCCGCTGCTCCCTTCCGGGCCTGACGGGGTTCACAGCTTGTCGTCGCGAGGGGACTGATAGGGGCCGCCATTGAACACGGCGAAAACAGCGCCAGAGAGAGGATTGCCGATGTAGAGGATCATCTGGCAAGAAAGATCATCCATCAGCAACCTGATGAAGATTGAAAACAAGCCGGATTCTATCATCGCATTTCCCGACTGACTCCAGCTTATCACCACAACTTATTACATCATGGGATCATTTGATCCATGATAATGCATGGCGGTTCAGTTTGTCATCTTCCGTTGCATCAACGTGGCGCTCTAACCCAGTGATCTGGCAGGCCCAGCACAACCCACAGTGGCGAGGTAATAGCATGGACAGGAATCTGCGAAAAGACCGCCGAAGCCTGATCGGCATTCCCTTGGGCGACATCGCCGGCGTCGGTCCGGAAATCGTGGTCATGGCGCTGGCGCAACCGGACGTTTACCAAACCGCGAAACCGCTGGTCATCGGCGAGGCGGGCGCGCTACGGCGGGCGCTGCGGAGCGCTGGCCTGAACCTGGAGCTGCGGATCGTGACTGATCCCGCTCAGGGTCAGTACCAGCATGGCGGCATCGATCTGATCGATCTCGCTAATGTGGACGCCGAGCAGGTGGCGTTCGGCCAAGTGCAGGCGGCGGCGGGCCGAGCCGCCTACGAGTTCATCGAAAGCGCCGTGGCGTGGCGCCAGTCGGGTCAGGTCGACGCGCTGGCGACGCCACCGATCAACAAGGAAGCGTTCAAAGCCGCCGGCATACATGACATCGGTCATACTGAACTGCTGGGCAGGCTGACCGGGATCGCCGACCCGCTGACCCTGTTTCAGGTGCTTGGCCTGAAGGTGTTCTTTCTCAGCCGGCATGTTTCTTTGGCAGGCGCGATCCGACTGGTCACCCGGCAGCGCGTGCT
>JAJHPN010000150.1 GCA_020890855.1 Candidatus Contendibacter sp.
CGCAGCAATTCCTGCTCCACTTTGTCCAGCAGCGAGCGGTCAAAGACCCGACCTTCCACCAAGCCCACATCCTTGAGCGCTTTTTTTAGATCATCAGTGCTGATGTCCTTGTTGCCTTCAATTCGCACTTCAGCAATCGCCGGCCGCTCGGTAACGATCACCACCAGCACATTGCCCCGCCGATCCAGATTGACATCCGTGAAGAAGCCGGTCTTGAACAGGGCGCGAATGATTTCCGGATAATCCTTCTCGGAAATCGTGGCTCCGGTTTGCACGGGCAGATAATTAAATAAAGTGCCAGCGGAAATCCGTTGTAGGCCCTCGACCTGAATATCCTGCACGACAAATTGGCCTGAGCCGGCGACTGAGGCAGCTTGTGCTCCGACTGCCGAAATCGACAAAATCAGAGAAAAAATCAGGCGGCAATAGAGTTTCATATTACATAATTACCTTGGCCAAGGCCGGCGGCTTTTACAGCAGTCGGCTGAAATCATTGAACAGGGCTAGTCCCATCAGCAGCAGTAAAACCGCCATTCCCACGCGCTGCCCGAGGTTCTGCACCGTTTCCGATAATGGACTGCCCTTGATCAATTCGATGAAGTAGTAGAACAAATGACCGCCGTCCAGCACCGGCACCGGGAGCAGATTCAATACGCCCAAACTGAGGCTGACCAGCGCCAGCATGGAGAGAAACGCCATGAATCCGGCGCTGGCGGCCTGTCCGGCAAACTGGGCAATGGTGATCGGCCCGCTGAGATTATCCAGCGACGCCTTGCCTACCAGCATCCGGCCCAGCATCCGCAGGGTCAGCAACGACATATCCCAAGTCTTGCCGATGGCCGCCCCGACCGCATCCAGCGGCCCATACCGTACCACGACCTGCAAGTCGTGGACGAGATCAACAGGGATATCCGCTCTCGCCTTGATAAAACCGATTCGCTGGCCCTGCTCGTTTTCCCGACTGTCGGGAGTCAACTCCAGCGTTTGCTCGACCTGATCGCGTTCAATCCGCACGGTGAAGGGTTGGCCGGGATGCCGTTCGATAAAGCTTCGCCACTGCCGCCAGTCCGCCACCGGTTCGTCGCCCGCCCGAATAATGCGATCTCCGGCCTGCAAACCAGCCCGCTCCGCCGCGCCGTCATGCTCAACCGACCCGATCACTGCTGGCAATACCGGCTGTAAGGGTTTCAGGCCGGTGCGATCAAACACCATGCCATCTTTGGCCAAATCCTGCACATTGCGCCCATCCAGGGTGCGAACCCGCGTCCGATCTGTAGCGTCCTGCACATCGACCTGGATGACCTCGCCGGCCATCGCCCGATCGACCAGCTCCAGCATCACTGCGCTCAGGGTCGGCGTTGGTTTGCCGTCAATGGCGATCACCAAATCCCCTTTCTCAAAACCGCCCGCCGCCGCCAATGATCCGGGTTTTGGCTCATCGAGCAGGGGTTTAATGCCGGGAACGCCCATCATGAACATCGCGCTGTAGGCCAGAATGGCGAACAGGAAATTGCACAGCGGCCCGGCCGCAACAATAGCGATTCGGGAACCGATGGGCTGGCGGTTGAACGCCAAGGGGAGATCGGCGGGCGAAACTTCGCCTTCGCGTTCATCCAGCATCTTCACATAACCGCCCAGCGGCAGCGCGGCGATGATGTATTCCACGCCATCCTTGCCGAGCCGTTTCCAGAGCGGTTTGCCAAAACCAATGGAAAATTGCAGGACCTTGACGCCTAACCGCCGGGCCACCCAGAAATGCCCGAATTCATGGACGGTGATCAGCACCCCCAGGGTGATGATCAAGGCCATCAGCGAAATCAGACTGTTACTCATCAGCATGCCTCCGGAGTTCGTGCGGCGATCCACTCGTTAGCGACCATCCGGGCGGCGGCGTCAGCGGCCAGAATGGTAGTCAACGTCTCGACCGCACTCACGGCAACCCGTTCCAGCGCCCATTCGACCACGGCGGCGATGGCGGTAAAACGAATCCGCCGCTCCAGAAAGGCTTGTACTGCAACTTCGTTGGCGGCGTTCAGAATCGCTGGCGCGGTCCCACCGGTTTCCAGCGCGGCGAACGCCAGTTGCAGGCTGGGAAACCGTCCGAAATCGGGAGTTTGAAACTCCAGTTTCGCCAGCTGGGTGAAATTCAAAAACGCTGCGCCAGACGCCAGACGCTGTGGCCAGGCCAGCGCATGGGCAATCGGCGTGCGCATGTCGGGATGACCCAGCTGCGCCAGCACTGATCCATCTGCATATTCCACCATGGAATGAATCACGCTTTGCGGATGCACCACCACTTCAATCTGCTCCGGCGGCGCGGCAAACAACCAATGCGCTTCGATGACTTCCAACCCCTTGTTCATCAGGGTGGCGGAATCTACCGAAATTTTCCGACCCATCCGCCAATTGGGATGAGCGCAAGCCTGATCGGGGGTGACATTCAGCAATTGCTCCAGCGGCGTGGTGCGAAACGGCCCACCGGAACCTGTCAGCAGAATCCGGCGCACCCCCGCCGCCTCAAGACCGGTCGCGGCGAATCCTGGCGGCAAGCACTGAAAAATCGCGTTGTGTTCGCTATCAATGGGCAACAATTCCGCGCCATGCTCCCGCACCGCCGTCATGAACAGCGATCCGGCCATCACCAGCGCTTCCTTATTGGCCAGCAACACCCGCTTGCCCGCCCGCGCCGCCGCCAAGGTCGGCAACAACCCCGTCGCGCCCACAATGGCCGCCATGACATAACCGGCTTCGGGCAGTGCGGCGACCCGCTCCAAACCGGTTGCGCCGGCCAGCACTTCGACCTGCTGACCGGCCACCCGCAACCGGTCGTGCAGTTGCTCCGCCGCAACCGGATCAGCCATGACCGCAACCTGCGGCTGATGGGTCAGGCATTGCCCAAACAGCCCCTCGACATTGCGGTGAGCGGTCAGCGCGACCACCCGGAACCGGTCAGGATGGCGCGCCAGCACATCCAGCGTATTGACGCCGATGGAGCCGGTTGAGCCGAGGATGACGACGCCGATAGGTTCGCTCATGCCGGCAGCGCGTACAGACCGAGCAGGAAAATGGGCGCAGCGGCGGTCAGGCTGTCGATTCGATCCAATATTCCGCCATGCCCTGGCAATAACGAACCGCTGTCTTTAATACCGCTCTGCCGCTTCAACATGCTCTCGAACAAGTCCCCAACGATAGAAAAACCAATGACGATCAGGCAGATCGCCACCCATCCTAGCCAGCGCGAACCAAAACCCAGCACCGCTGCGCCCATCAAGGCTAAAACCAGCGTCATTGCGCCCGCGCCAGCCACGCCTTCCCAGGTCTTGCCCGGACTGATGTTCAACGCCAGTTTGCGCCGCCCCCAGCGCCGCCCGGCAAAATAAGCGCCGACATCCGCGCCCCAGATCAGCAGCAGCAGGAACAACACATGCCCGGGGCTGTACTGGTTGCGCAAGGCCATCATCGCGATCCACGGCGGAACCAGCGCCGCCAGCCCCGCCAGGCCGACCAGCCAGGGTGAATCATGGCGTTCCGGGTCAGCGGCAAAGCGCCACAGCCAGAATCCCGCACCGCACCAGGCGGCGGCGGTTAGAAGCAGCACACCACCGACAAAGGCGGGGGCGTCGGTCAGCGGCCAACTCGCCAGAATCAGCGCCAAGATCAGTCCGACATACAGCAGCCGGTCGCGGATTCCCGGCAATCCCGCCAGTGGCGCCCATTCCCAGGCGCCCAGCAGCATGATCGCCGCCACCACTGCGCCAAATCCGCTCGGCGGCAATTTCAGCACCACCCACAGCGACAGCAACGCCAGGATACAGGCGGTAATCACCCGCTGTTTAAGCATGGGCGGCTCCGGCAACCTGTTCGCCCGTCTGGCCAAACCGGCGTTGCCGGCTGGCGAAGGCGGCGCAGGCATCCGCTAAATCGGCGGCGGCGTAGTCGGGCCACAGCCGTTCGGTGAAATACAATTCGGTATAGGCTAATTGCCAGAGCAGAAAATTGCTGATGCGCTGCTCCCCACCGGTGCGGATGAACAAATCCGGCTCCGGCACATCGGCCAAGGAAACATAACGGTGAAAAATTTCAGGGGTGAGATCATCCGGTTGCAACCGGCCCGCCACCACCTCCCCGGCGACCCGCTGCGCCGCCTGAACCACGTCCCAGCGTCCGCCATAATTGGCCGCGATCACCAGCGTCAAGCCGGTATTTCCAGCAGTACGCCGCTCGGCTTTGACGATGTAGTTTTGCAGGGTGGGTGAAAAGGCGCGCTGATCGCCGATAAACCGCAAGCGGACATTAGCGTTGTCCAGCCGGCGAATCTCGCTGCGCAAGGTGGCCGCAAACAGCTTCATCAATACGTCGATTTCCCATTGCGGTCGCCGCCAGTTTTCGCTGCTGAAGGCGAACAGGGTCAGCACTTCGATCCCGCACTCGCTGCACGCCTGGACCACTCGCCGCACGGCCTTGGCGCCCTCCCGATGCCCGGCGGTGCGGGGCAAGGAACGCTGCTGCGCCCATCGCCCGTTGCCATCCATGACGATAGCGATGTGACGGGGCAATATCGGGCTTGATTCTGGTGGTTGTGGATCGGCCACGGCGGCTTCCCTGACGGTCTGAGGACGACTTCAGATTTCCATTAACTCGGCTTCCTTGGCCGCGAGAATCTTGTCCACGTCCTGAATATGCCGGTCAGTGAGTTTCTGCACTTCATCCTGGGCCTGACGCTCGGTGTCTTCAGGAATCTTCTTGTCCTTGAGCAACGCCTTGAGCTGATTGTTGGCGTCGCGACGGATGTTGCGGATCGCCACTCTCGCGCCCTCGCCTTCATGGCGAACGATCTTGACCATATCGCGGCGGCGCTCCTCGGTCAGCGGCGGCAACGGCACCCGGATGGTCGTGCCGGCAGAGGCGGGATTCAGCCCCAGATCGGATTTCAGAATCGCTTTCTCAATCGGCCCGACCATGTTTTTTTCCCATGGCGTCACCAGCAAGGTGCGAGCATCGGCCACGCCGACTGACGCGACCTGACCGAGCGGCGTATCGTTGCCGTAATAGCTGACCATCACATGGTCGAGCAGACTGGGATTGGCTCGCCCGGTCCGCAGCTTCACCAGTTCCTGCTTGAGGCTGTCCAGACTTTTCGCCATCCGGGCGATGGCTTCTTTCTTGATATCGTCAATCATGGCGGTTTATTCCCGAACTACGGTGGTGCCGATATTCTCGCCGCAGACGACCCGCACCAGGCTGCCAGGGCGGTTGATGTTGAAAACCTTCAATGGCATGTCATGCTCGCGGCACATGACAATCGCGGTGGCGTCCATGACTTGCAGCTTGCGCTCCAGGGCTTCGTCATAAGTCAGCCGATCATAGCGCACCGCCTGCGGATCCTTGACCGGATCCGCCGAGTAGACGCCGTCGACCTTGGTCGCCTTAAGCATCACCTCGGCGTTGATTTCAATCGCCCGCAGACTGGCGGCGGAATCGGTGGTGAAAAACGGGTTGCCGGTGCCAGCGGCGAAAATCACCACCCGCCCTTTTTCCAGATGGCGGACGGCGCGGCGGCGGATGTAATCCTCACAGACCTGATTGATCCGGACAGCCGACAGCACCCGGGTGAAAACGCCCAATCGCTCCAGCGTGTCCTGCATCGCCAGCGAATTCATCACGGTCGCCAACATCCCCATGTGATCGGCGGTGACCCGGTCCATACCCGCCCGCGCCAGACCCGCGCCCCGGAACAGGTTGCCGCCGCCGATCACCATGCCGATTTCAACGCCCATTCGCTGCAATTCCCGCACTTCGCCAGCCATCCGGGCGATGACCTCGGTATCAATACCGTAGTCGCCGCCGCCCATCAGCGCCTCGCCGCTGAGTTTGAGCAAAATCCGCCTGAAAACCGGTTTGAAGGACATCGACATAGCGACCGGCGGCTTAATCGTCGTCGCCGCGCACTTGCGCCATAACTTCGGCGGCGAAATCACCGGATTTTTTCTCAATCCCCTCGCCGAGTTCAAAGCGGGCGAAGCCGATCGCCTTGGCTTTATGCGTCTTCAACAGTTGATCGACGCTCTGTTCCGGGTCCTTCACGAACGGCTGGCCAAGCAGGGTAATTTCTTCAAAGTATTTACGCAGTCGCCCTTCGACCATCTTGTCAATGATGTTGGCCGGTTTGCCGCTGGTTGCCGCCTGCGCCGCAAAAATATCCTTTTCCTTGGCGACCAGATCAGCGGGCACATCCTCGGCGCTGACGCACAGCGGCCGACTCGCGGCGATGTGCATGGCGATGTCCTTGGCCAGATCAGCGTCGCCGCCGACCAGTTTCACCAGCACGCCAATCCGCGTTCCGTGCAGATAGCAGCCAATAACGCCTTGATCACTGGCCAATCGGGCAAAGCGCCGCACGTTCATGTTCTCGCCAATTTTGGCGATGCACTCACGGCGGTTCTGCTCGACGCTTTGGCCATTGGCCATGTGCAGCGCCAGCAACGCCGCCAGATCGGCAGGATCGCCGTTCAGTGCGGTATCGGCCACGGCGTCGGCAAACGCCCGAAAATCATCGTTCTTGGTGACGAAATCGGTTTCGCAGTTAATCTCGACCATCGCCGCCGCCCCACCTGTCTGCCTGATGACGATCAGACCCTCGGCAGCGATCCGGCCGGCCTTCTTGTCGGCCTTGGCCTGACCGGCTTTACGCATCAATTCGACCGCCGCCTCAATATCGCCGCCGACTTGCTGGAGCGCCTTTTTGCACTCCATCATCCCGGAACCGGTGCGCTCGCGCAGCTCTTTAACCTGTCCCGCCGTAATTTCCGCCATACTTGCCACCCTCTGAACATGCAAAACAACATGAAGCCTGCTTGCTGAAAACCGGCTGAACACCGGACCTGCATCAAAAAGGCTCGCAGCCGCGAGCCTTTTCGGCGCCGCACTGGTTCTAAATTCGGACGCTGTCTTCGGACGGCGGCTCCTCGGGAATTTCGACGAACTCCTCTGCGCTGCGCCCGGTCGCCATAACGGCGCGGCCTTCCAGCACCGCATCGGCCAAACCGCCGACATACAGCTGGATGGCGCGAATCGCATCGTCGTTGCCGGGAACGACGTAGTTCACTCCATCTGGCGAGTTGTTGGTGTCTACCACCCCCAGCACCGGTATGCCGAGTTTGTTGGCTTCCTGGACCGCAATGCGTTCATGGCCGACGTCAATCACGAACAGCGCGTCGGGCAAGCTGGACATGTCCTTGATCCCGCCCAGACTGCGCTCCAGTTTGTCCATCTCGCGGCGCAGGCCGATAACCTCTTTCTTGGCAAGCTGGTCAAAGGTGCCATCCTGGGCCATCAGCTCCAGGTCCTTGAGCCGCTTGATCGACTGGCGGACCGTCTTGAAATTGGTCAGCATTCCACCGAGCCAGCGGTGATTGACATAGGGCATGCCGCAGCGGATCGCCGCTTCCGCATTCGCCTCGCGCGCCGAACGCTTGGTGCCGACCAGCAGGACCTTGCCACCCTTGGAAGCCAGTCGCCCGACGAAATTCAGCGCGTCGAGGTACAGCGGCAGGGTTTTTTCGAGGTTGATGATATGGATTTTGCTGCGGGCGCCAAAGATGTACGGAGCCATCTTGGGATTCCAGTAACGGGTCTGGTGGCCAAAATGAACGCCGGCCTCCAGCATCTGGCGCATGGATACAGTCGCCATCTGCGAATTCTCCTGGGGATTGGGGTTAAGCCTCCATTCGCCCCAGGCAGCGATCCCGTATAGCGGGACACCCGGCCGCCCGTGCCGGCGAATGTGCGGATTAAATGACGTGGATGCTTGAATGGTTTGCCTAAAAGGCGGGCGCTTTATAACATGGATTGTTTGGGAAAACCAATGAACCCGGCTTTGCCGGGCGCTGTCCCAACTTCCGGCGTTTGCGCCTGTCCCTGATTCCACCTACCCGCTGCGATGCGTCCGTGAACCTAGCCATGTTCCAGAAACCCCCCAAAAAGTCGGTCGGCATCACCCTGAAAACCCCCGATGAAATTGAAAAGATGCGGGTCGCGGGCCGACTGGCCGCCGACGTGCTGGACATGATCGGTCCGTATGTCCAGGAAGGCGTAACCACTGAGGCGCTGGACCGGATTTGTCACGATTACATGGTCAACGTGCAGCAGGCGATTCCGGCGCCGCTCAATTATCGCGGCTTTCCCAAGTCCATCTGCACCTCGGTCAACCATGTCATCTGCCACGGCATCCCCGGCCCGAAGATGCTTAAAAAGGGCGACATCATCAACATCGACATCACGGTGATCAAGGACGGTTACCACGGCGACACCAGCCGGATGTTCACAGTCGGGACGCCGCCGATCGCCGCGCAACGGGTGAGCCGGATCGCCTACGAGTGCCTGTGCATCGGCATCGGCATCGTGCAGCCTGGCCGCCATCTCGGTGATATTGGCTATGCGATTCAAAAACACGCCGAGAGCCAGCACTGTTCGGTGGTGCGGGAATATTGCGGCCACGGCATTGGCCGTGAGTTTCACGAAGACCCGCAGGTGCTGCATTACGGCAAACCCGGCGACGGCATTGAGCTGGTTCCAGGCATGACCTTCACCATTGAGCCGATGATCAACGCCGGCAAGCGTCATGTGAAACTGCTGCCCGACGGCTGGACGGTAGTCACCAAGGATCGCAGCCCCTCCGCCCAGTGGGAACATACCTTGCTGGTGACCGACACCGGCTGCGAGATTCTCACCCTGACTCCCGGCAACACCCTCTAGTCCATCGCCCTACCCGGAGACCTGCATGGCTGCTCTCGATCTCGTGCTACCGCCTCCAGCGGCGCTGCCCCTTGCCGCTGGCCTGAACTGGCGGAGTCTGATTCCGCCCGCCGTCGCACTGGATCCTGAACCAGTCACCGAGACCAATCCACTTACTGCGTTTAGGGAGTTGCTCAAACAGAGCAATGCCCATTTCAAGGAGTTATTTCAGCAGGGCGTTCCGGCCTATGAACTGGTGCCCGCGCGCGCCCAGTTCATGGACGAAGTGCTACAGCGAGTCTGGCGGCGGTTTTTCGAGGTCGATCCGCCGGATTTGACCCTGGCGGCGGTCGGCGGCTACGGACGAGGTGAATTACACCCCAGCTCGGATGTTGATCTGATGATCCTGCTGGGCGAGCGGGCGCTGGATACCTGTCGCTCCGGGATCGAGGACTTTCTGACCTTCTTGTGGGATATCGGGCTGGAGGTCGGTCACAGCGTCCGCACCGTGGAGGATTGCGCCCGCGAAGGCGCCGCTGACATCACAATCGCGACCAGCCTGATGGAAGCTCGACTGTTGATGGGCAACCAGGCGTTGTTTGAACGAATGCGGGCGGTGACTGGCCCGGATCGGATTTGGCCGGACGCCGCCTTTTTTGAGTTCAAGCAGCATGAACGCAAGCAACGGTGCCGCAAGTACAACGAAACCGCGTTCAACCTGGAACCGAATATCAAGGAAGGCCCCGGCGGGCTGCGCGATTTGCAGATGATCGGCTGGGTCGCCAAACGCCACTTTGGGGCGGGCACCTTGCAGGAACTGGTCAGTCACGGCTTTCTCAGCCCCCGCGAATACGACGAATTGCTCGAACACCGCAACTTCCTTTGGCAAATCCGCTTCGCCTTGCATGCGCTGACTGGTCGCCGCGAGGATGTGTTGCTGTTTGGCCATCAGCGCCGGGTCGCCGAGCAGTTTGGTTATCAGGATCATGATCATAATCTGGCGGTTGAGCAGTTCATGCAGCGCTATTACCGCACAGTCAACGCCCTGAGCCGGTTGAACGAGATGCTGCTGCAACTGTTCGAGGAGGCGATTCTGCTGGCTGACGATCCGGCCGAGCCGATCCCGATCAATCGCCGGTTTCAAGCCCGGCGCGGCTATCTGGAAGTCACGCGGCCGAACGTATTTTTGCGCTACCCGTTCGCCCTGCTGGAGATCTTTCTGGTATTGCAACAACACCCGGAAATCAAGGGCATTCGCGCCTCGACCATTCGGTTGATCCGTGACCATCGCCCGCTGATTGACGACAAGTTCCGCAATGATGTCCGCCCGCGCAGTCTGTTCATGGAAATCATGCGCCAGCCCTATGGCGTCACCCAGCAGTTGCGGCTGATGAACGCTTACGGGGTGCTGCCGGCCTATTTGCCGGAGTTCGGCCACATCATCGGGCGGATGCAATACGACCTGTTTCACGCCTACACCGTCGATCAGCACATTTTGTTTGTGGTGCGAAACCTGCGGCGGTTCTTCCTGCCGCAGTTCGCCCAGGAACTGCCGCGGTGCAGCGCGATCATGGAGCGGCTACCCAAACCCGAGCTGCTGTATCTGGCCGGTCTGTACCACGACATCGCCAAGGGACGCGGCGGCGATCACTCCGAACTGGGCGGTCAGGACGCCGAGCGGTTCGGTCGCCAGCATGGTCTGAGCAGTTTCGACACCCGCCTGATCGCCTGGCTGGTGCGCCATCATCTGACCTTGTCGCTGACTGCGCAGAAAAAGGATATTCATGATCCGGACGTGATCCATGAGTTCGCCCGGCAAATGGGCGATCAGATGCATCTGGATTATCTGTACTTGCTGACGGTGGCCGACATTCGCGGCACTAATCCCAAGTTGTGGAATACCTGGCGGGCATCGCTGCTCTGGCAGTTGTACGAGGCGACTCGCCGGGCGCTGCGGCGCGGGCTGGACCATCCGATTGACAAGGAAGAGCGAATCCGGGAGGCGCAGGCCCGGGCGCGGCGACGGTTGCAGACCACCAAGATTGACGAGGAGCGCATCAATTCGGTGTGGGACGG
>JAJHPN010000381.1 GCA_020890855.1 Candidatus Contendibacter sp.
ACGGGGAGCGGGGAACGGGGAACGGGTTGTTTTCACCAATCCCGCACCCCGGATCCCTTTACTTCACTGGCGTCTTGGTGGCGTCCTGGTGCCATGCAAAGATGACGAACTCGAACTCTTTCAGGTCGCCATTGGCCTTGAACGCCACCTTGCCAATCGGGGTCTGAAAGCTGTTTTTGTGGATGTAGTTCGCCAGTTTGACCGGGTCTTCGGTTTTAGCCTCCTTGATAGCGTCGGCGATCACCTGCACTGCCGCATAGGCCGGCATGGCGAACGGGGTGCTGGGGTCCAGGTTCTTGTCCTTGAAGGCCTTGACCAGCGCCGCATTGGCGGGATCGGCGCTGAAGTCGGCAGGCAAGGTCACCAGCAACCCTTCTGACGCGGGTCCGGCAATGGCGCTGATATCCTTGTTACCCACGCCTTCCGGTCCCATGTACTTGGCGTTAAAGCCCTGATCCTGCGATTGCCGCAGCAGCAAACCCAATTCCGGGTGATAGCCGCCGTAATAGACGAAATCCACGCCGTCTTTCTTCATCTTGGTGATCAGCGCGGAGAAGTCGGTCTGGCCCTTGTTGATCCCTTCAAAGAGCACCGGTTTGATGCCGGCGGCTTCAACCGTCTTGCGGACTTCCTCCGCAATGCCTTTGCCGTAAGTCTGGCTGTCGTGAATGATCGCCAGTTTCTTGGGCTTGATCTTGGTGGCGATGTAGCGGCCAGCGGTCGGCCCCTGCTGATCGTCAGTGCCGATGGTGCGGAACACCATCTGGTAGCCCTGCTGGGTAATGGTGGGATTGGTGGCCGCTGGCGTGATCATCAGAATGCCTTCTTCCTCGTAGGTTTTGGCGACGGGAATCGTCGCGCCGGAACACAAATGCCCTACGACATATTTAATCTTCTGGTTGATGATCTGACCGGCGACATTGACCGCCTGTTCCGGCTTGCATTGATCGTCGAGCAGCACCGCTTCCAGTTTCTTGCCGTTGACGCCGCCCTTGGCGTTGAGTTGCTCGACCGCCATTTTGGCCCCGGTCATTTGCATATCGCCATATTGGGCGACATCGCCGGTGATCGGGCCGGCGACCGCGATCTTGATGGTTTCATCCGCCTGGGCCAGTCCGCCCAGACCCAGAATGATCGCGCCAACAGCGGCGCTCAGGACATTACGGTTAAAGGTGTTCATCGGGATGATGCTCCTCATGCAATGGTTTTGGTCCGGGTGAATGCGCCGCAAACGGGCTTTTGATCATAAGAAGTAGCTGAAATCCCCGGCTAGAACAAGCTGGACATGGAAAAATCCGGGCCGGACGGGAAGCCGTGGCGCACGAGGCCGGTGGGTGGGCTGGGGGTTGCGGTCCAAACACCGCTGCGGTGTAATCGAAAACCAAAAAAAATCCCTTCTCCCGGTCGGGGAAGGGATTTTTTGTTGTGGATTCGCTGCACCCGCCATTCCGCAGGCGCAAACAGCACCGGGTTAGTGGCTGAGCGCCCGCCGGACTTCTTCCAGCGAGTTCGGATCGTCCAGGGTGGACAGATCGCCTGGATCCCGATCTTCGGCCAGCGCCTGAATCGAGCGGCGCAGCAGCTTGCCGGAACGGGTCTTGGGCAGCGCGCTGACGAAGTGAATCCGGTGCGGCTTGGCGACTGCGCCCAGCAGTTCCTGCACCTTGCCGATGATTTCCTTTTCCATCTTCTCGGTCATGCCGGCTTCGTCGAGCAGGGCCGGGTTCTTCAACCGGCAGAAACCGACCGGCACCTGGCCCTTGACCTTGTCGGCCATGCCGATCACCGCCACTTCGGCGACGGCGGCATGATTCTGGATCGCTTCCTCAATTTCACGAGTGCCCAAGCGATGACCGGCGACGTTAATTACGTCATCGGTGCGACCCAGAATGAAGAAATAGCCGTCTTCGTCGCGCACCGCCCAGTCGGAGGAGGTGTACAGCATCTCCTTAAAGCTGGAGAAATAGCTCTGGACAAAACGCCGGTCGTCGCCCCACACCGTACTCAAACAGCCCGGTGGCAACGGCGGTTCGACGACCAGTACACCCTTTTCGCCGCGCGGCACTTCATCACCGGTGCCTTCGCTGATCACCCGGATGTTGTAGCCATATACCGGGAAGCCCGGCGAACCATACCGGTTCGGTTTCAAATCCACGCCCGGCAGATAGGACAGCATCGGCCAGCCGGTCTCGGTCTGCCAGTAATGGTCGATGACCGGAATCTTCAGCGCATCGCTGATCCAGCGCGAAGTTGGCTCGTCCAGCGGCTCGCCGGCCAGGAACAGATAGCGCAGGCAGGACACGTCGTACATGGTCATGTACTTCTGATCCTGGGACTTCAGCACCCGCACCGCGGTCGGCGACGAGAACATGGTCCGCACCTGGTATTCCTCGACGATCTTCCACCAAATGCCCGGATCGGGCCGAATCGGCAGCCCCTCGTACATGATGGTCGGCGAGCCGTTGATCAGCGGGCCGTAGACGATGTAGGAATGCCCCACTACCCAGCCGATGTCGGAGGTGGCGAACATCGTCTCGCCAGGGTTGATGTGGTAGAGGTGCTTCATGGTCGAAGCCAGCGCCACCGCATAGCCGCCGGTATCGCGCTGGACGCCCTTGGGAATGCCAGTGGTGCCGGAGGTGTAGAGGATGTAACTCGGCTCGTTGGATTCCAGCCAGGTGATCGGCACTTCGGCATCCATGTGCTGGGCGCGGAGCGTAGCGTAATCCACGTCGCGGCCCGCGATCATACCCATGCCTTGATCCAGGCCCCGGTTGCAGATCAGTACTTTTTCCGGGGGGAACTTGGCCAGACTGCATGACTCGTCGACCAGATGCTTGTAGGGCACCGCCTTGCCGCCGCGCATCCCGGCGTCGGAAGTGACCATGACCTTGGGCTTGGCGTCGTCGATCCGCACCGCCAAGTTGTAAGCCGCAAAGCCGCCGAACACCACCGAGTGAATCGCCCCCAGCCGGGCGCAGGCCAGCATCGCGAAAGTAGCTTCGGCGATCATCGGCATATAGATAATGACTCGGTCGCCCTTGCCCACGCCCAGCGCTTGCAGCGCGGCGGCGAAGCGGTTCACTTCGCGGTGCAATTCGGCATAGGTGTAGATCTTGGTTTCGTCGGTTTCAGTCGAGATGTAGATCAGCGCCCGCTGGTCAGCGCGGTCAGCCAGATGCCGGTCCACGGCGTTGTAGCAAAGGTTGGTTTCGCCGCCGGCAAACCATTTGCAAAACGGCGGTTTGCTGTAGTCGCGGATTTTCTGCGGCGGCTTGTTCCAGTGAATCAGTTGGGCCTGTTCGCCCCAGAATCCTTCCGGGTCGTTGATGGACCAGCTGTGGAATTCTTCAAATTTCATGCGGGAGTATCCTCCGAACCAGTGGTTTTAATTCAGTTACGGCTATAGTTGCCGCTTTCAAGTGTAGTTGTTGATCGAAAATTTTCCTGCCCGCCATCCCCGACGCGAAAATTATCGGGGATGGCGACCTGACTCTGACCGACGCTTACTTGGCTTTAAGCAGATCTTCGACGCTGGCGCGTTCCTCGCGCAATTCCTGCTCGGTGGCCAGCATCTTTTCGCGACTGAATTCGTCAATCGGCAAACCCTGCACGATCTGGTAGTCGCCGTTCTTGCAAACACAGGGATAAGAGTAAATCACGCCGGCGCCAATGCCATAGGAACCGTCGGACGGGACGGACATGCTGACCCAGTCGCCTTCCGGGGTGCCCAGCGCCCAGTCGCGCATGTGGTCAATCGCCGAGGAGGCGGCAGAAGCGGCGGACGACGCGCCGCGGGCCTTGATAATCGCCGCGCCGCGCTGCTGCACTTCAGGAATGAAGGTCTCGCGGTACCAGCCTTGGTCAACCAGCCCGGCGGCCGCCTGGCCCTTGACCGTGCATTGGCTGATATCCGGGTACTGGGTTGAGGAGTGGTTGCCCCAGATGGTCATCTTCTTAATATCGTTGACGTGGCAACCGGTTTTCTCGGCCAACTGACTCAGGGCGCGGTTGTGATCGAGCCGGGTCATGGCGTGGAACTGGCGCGGACTGAGATCGGGGGCGCTGCTGGCGGCGATCAAGGAGTTGGTGTTGGCCGGATTGCCGACCACCAGCACCCGCACGTCACGGGCGGCGTAGTCGTTAATCGCCTTGCCCTGCGGCCCGAAGATCGCGCCGTTGGCAGTCAGCAGATCCTTGCGCTCCATGCCAGGGCCACGGGGGCGGGCGCCGACCAGCATGGCGAAATTGGCGTCCTTGAACGCCACTTCCAGCTTGTCGGTGGCGACGGTGCCGGCCAGCAGCGGGAATGCGCAATCGTTCAGTTCCATCACCACGCCCTGCAAGGCTTGCAGCGCCGGGGTGATTTCCAGCAGTTGCAGGATGACCGGCTGATCAGGACCCAACATAGTGCCGGAAGCAATCCGGAAAGCCATGGCATAACCAATGTTGCCGGCAGCGCCGGTGATGACAACGCGAACGGGGGATTTCATGCGGGAGTACTCCTTTGCGGTTGGCGGGATGAACAGCGGGAGCGGCCGGCGAATCCGGTTGCTCCGGTAAACCGAGTGATAACTCTCTATAATGCAACGCCGCTCTGTTAAGAGCGGCGGCGTGTATAACCCTAAAATAGTAACTGAGATTGCCGAGTTTTGAAACGAACGCCGGCAACGGGAGATTCCCCGAATGAGTCGTTCTCTACTGACCGGCGCCGGCTATGTCCTGACCGGTTTGCGCTGGCTGCCCAAAGCCGGCGTGCGTGGTTTCGTGGCGATGCCGCTGTTGATCAATACCGTGCTGTTTGGGGCCGGTCTCTGGTGGAGCGCCGGCCAGTTCGAGCGTTTTGATCAGTATCTGCAAGGCCTGTTGCCGACCTGGCTGGCGTGGTTGCACTGGCTGCTGTGGCCGCTGTTCATCCTGACCGCGCTGGTGATGGTGTTCTACGCCTTCACCGTGGTTGCGAACCTGATCGCCGCGCCATTCAATGGCCCGCTGGCCGAACGGGTCGAACGGCTGGCGACGCCCGGCGCGCGCCGTCCCACCACAGAGCTCAACTGGAAAGAATTGGCGCTGAGTCCCCTGGCGGAAGTGCGAAAGCTACTGTACTTCATCGGCTGGGCGATTCCGTTACTGCTGCTGTCGTTCGTCCCGGTGGTCAATGCTGTTGCGCCGGTGCTGTGGGTGGTGTTCAGCGCGTGGATGCTGGCGCTGGAATACGCTGATTATCCGCTTGGCAACCGTGGCCTGAGCTTCCGTGAACAGCGTCGGTTCTTGCGCCAGCACTGGCCGCTGACCCTGGGCTTTGGCGGAATGACGTTGTTGCTGACGTTGATTCCGGTGCTGAATTTTCTGGTGATGCCGGCGGCGGTGATCGGCGCGACGTTGATGTGGGTGCGGGAAGCGCCGGAATCATAACCGATGGGACTGCGATTAAGGCCAGGGTCCTCTCCCTCGTCCTCTCGCCCGCCAGCGGGCGAGGGGAGACGCTGGCTCTACACCGGTTTGCTGTATCTGCTGCTGCCGTTGGCGTTGCTGCGGCTGTACTGGCGCGGGCGGCGCGATCCCGCTCATCGCCAGCGCTGGCGGGAGCGGCTGGGCTGCATTCCGCCATGGCCTGAACCCGGTTGCCTGTGGCTGCACGCGGTTTCGGTCGGGGAAACTCGCGCCGCCTTGCCGCTGATTCGGGCGCTGCAGGAACGCGATCCCCACCGGACGATCCTGGTCACGACCACCACCTTGACCGGTTCCCGCCAGGTGCGCGAGGCGCTGGGCGATCAGGTTCAACACGTCTACGCCCCTTATGACCTGCCCGGCGCAGTGCGGCGATTCCTGAGCCGGACGCAGCCCCGGCTGGCGATCATCATGGAAACCGAGCTGTGGCCGAATCTGCTGCATCAGTGCGCGGCCGCCGGAATTCCGATCCTGATCGCCAACGCCCGGCTGTCGGAACGCTCGATGCGGGGCTACGCCCGGATTGGCTGGTTGACGACGCCGATGCTGCAACATATCACCCTGATCGCCGCTCAGGCCGAGGCCGATGCCGAACGCTTCCGCGCCTTGGGTGCGCCGCGAGTGGAAGTGACCGGTAATCTCAAATATGACCTGGCGTTGCCGGATGATTTAGCGGAACAGGGTCGGCAGTTTCGGCGGGAGTGGTTGGGGGAAAACCGGCTGGTGTGGATCGCCGCCAGCACCCACCTTGGCGAGGATGAGCCGGTATTGGACGCCTTCGCCCGGTTGCGCGAATCCTGGCCGGAGTTGCTGCTGCTGCTGGTCCCGCGTCATCCGGAGCGGTTCGACAGGGTGGCGGAGTTATGCCGACAGCGCGGGTTTAGCCTGACCCGGCGCAGTGAAAAGCAGCCTTGTTCAGTGGAAACCACAGTATTTTTGGGCGACAGCATGGGTGAGTTGCTGCAATTCTACGCCGCTGCGGATTTGGCGTTTGTCGGCGGCAGTCTGGTTCCCACGGGCGGCCATAACGTGCTGGAACCGGCGCTGCTGGCGTTGCCGGTACTGTTCGGCCCGCACATGTTCAATTTCACCGAGGCCGGCGAACGGCTATTGCAAGCAGGAGCCGCATGGCCGGTGGGCAATGCGGCGGAATTGGCGATCGCCGTGGATCGGCTGCTGGCCGATCCGGCGCTACGGCGCAATGCCGGCCAGCGCGGGCGGGCGGTAGTGGAGCAACATCGCGGCGCATTGGCGGCGCTGCTGACGCTGATTGCAAGTTACGCCAGCCGCGACCCTGCCCGCAACCCGCGTTAAACCACCGCCGCCAACGCCTCAGCATAGCGGCATAAATCCGTTTCATCCTTGGTTTCAGTCGCGCAAACCAGCAGCGCATCCCCCAATTCGGGGTAGTCGCCGCTCAAATCAAAACCGCCAAGAATGCCCCGCGCCAGTAGCTCGTCCAGCACCTCCCGCGCCGGACGCGGCAGTTTCAGCACCGTTTCGTGAAATACCGGGCGGTCGAATATCTGGATCACTCCCGGGATCTGCGTCAACTGCGCTGCCAAAGATCGGGTATGGGCATGACAGGCGGCGGCGACCTGTTCGAAACCGTGCGGACCCAGCAGGGATAAATACAGGGTGGCCGCCGTCACCATTAAACCCTGGTTGGTGCAGATGTTGGAGGTCGCCTTGGAGCGGCGGATATGCTGTTCGCGGGCCTGCAAGGTCAAGGTGAAACCGGGTTTGCCTTCCAAATCGACCGTGCGACCCACCAGTCGTCCCGGCATCTGCCGCACCAGTTCCTTCCGGCAACACAGGAAGCCGAAGTAGGGACCACCGGAACTGAGCGGCGAACCCAGCGGTTGCCCATCGCCACAGGCCATGTCGGCCCCGGTTGCGCCCCACTCGCCCGGTGGTTTGAGAATCGCCAGCGCGGTGGGATTGACCACGGCGACGACCAGCGCATTTTGCCGGTGCGCCCAGTCGGTCAACGCATCCACCTCCTCCAGCGTCCCAAAGAAGTTGGGCTGGGCGATGACCAACGCCGCAATATCCTGTCCGGCGTAGGCGGCGAGTCCCTCAACCGGCGTGTGGCCGCCGGTCGGGTCATAAGGCAGCTCCACCAATTCCAGTCCCTGGTTATGGATAATGGCGTGAGCCGCCCGCCGGTAGCCGGGATGCAGGGCGCGGGAAACCAGAATCCGTTTTGATTTCGACTTGCGGTTGGCCCGCACCGCCATCAGCAGCGTCTCGGCCAGCGCCGAGCCACCGTCGTACAGCGAGGCGTTGGACACCGCCAGCCCGGTCAGCCCGGCCATCATGCTCTGGTACTCGTAAAGCACTTGCAGGGTGCCCTGACTGGCCTCCGGCTGATAAGGCGTATAGGCGCTGTAGAACTCGCCGCGCCCGGCAATTTCCCAAACCGCCGCCGGAATGTGGTGTTCGTAAGCGCCCGCTCCCACGAAACACAGCCGTTGCGGATCCGCCGTTGCCCGTTCGGTCATCAGCCGGACGATTTGCCGCTCGTTCAGCGCCTCCGGCAAGGCCGGCAGATCGGCCACGCGCAAGGCCGGCGGGATTTCGGCAAACAGCGCTTCAATCGTCGGCGCCCCGATAGCGGCCAGCATCGCCCGGACATCCTCCGGGGTATGAGGGATAAACGGCATGAGCGGCGTCCCCGATCAGACCAGCCGGGGATCGGTCAACGAACCGCTGTCCTCATCGTCGTCAGCCATGGCGATGACTTCATACGCAGCGGCGTCCATCAGTCCATCCAGCGTTGAGGTGGTCTTGAGCCGGAAAACCCAGCCCTCGCCATAGGGACTCTGGTTAATCAGTTCCGGGTTGTCAGCCAGCATCTCGTTGACCTCGACGATCACGCCCTCCAGCGGGCTGTACACGTCGGAGGCGGCCTTGACCGATTCGACCACCGCGCAACCTTCGGCGGCGGACACCACCCGGCCGACTTCCGGAAGCTCCACAAACACCAGATCGCCCAACAGATGCTGGGCATGGTCGGTGATGCCCACCGTCACGAGGCCATCGTCCTGGGCGCGCGCCCATTCATGGGTTTCGGCATAGCGCAAGTCAGCGGGAATAATGCAGCTCATGGTCGGCTCCTTAAACAGGGTTCATCAGGGGCAAAGGGGGGCAGAATGGCCAGGGAACGGGGTTAGCAGGGACGGGAAATAAACGGCGGCTTGACCGTCAGCGCGGCCAGCCGTTTGCCGCGCACCTCGACCTGACAGCGGCCAGCGGTCTTGGCGGCGACCCGCGCCAGCGCGATGCCCCGGTTCAGGGTGGGTGAAAATGCGCCGCTGGTGGTCAGGCCGATGTCACGGTCACCGTCGTAAACGGTCTGATGGCTGCGCAACACCCCGCGATCTTCCAGCACCAGGCCGACGAAAATCTGCGGGACGCCGGTCGCCCGTTGCCGCTCCAGCGCCGGGCGACCGATGAATTCACGATCCGGTGGTTGCCAGGCTACGGTCCAACCCAGCCCGGAGACCAGCGGGGTGGTGGTTTCGTCCATGTCGCTGCCGTAGAGGCTCATCCCCGCCTCCAGGCGCAGGGTGTCGCGAGCGCCTAGACCACAGGGCGCAACCCCGGCGGCCAGCAGTCGGTCCCACAGCGCTGGCGCGTCCTCGGCAGGCAACATGATTTCGACGCCATCCTCCCCGGTATAGCCGGTGCGAGCAATGAAGCACTGATCGGCTTCCAGGGCGTGGAAGCGCTGGCTGGCTTGCACCCGCTTTAAAAGCCCGGCGTCGAGAACCGCCGCCAACCGGGTTAGCGCCTCCGGCCCTTGCGCCGCCAGCATCGCCAGATCGTCGCGTTCGGTCCAGGCGGCGCTGAAGCGTTCGGCGAGGGGCGCGATCCAGGCCAGGTCCTTGTCGCGGGTCGCGGCGTTCAACACCAGCCGGTAGCCGGTCGCGCCCCGGTCGTAGACGATCAGATCGTCGATGACGCCGCCAGCCTCGTTCAACATGCAGGTATAGAGCGCCTTGCCGGGATAGAGGCGAGCGACGTCATTGGCCAGCAGATAACGCAACAGGGCGCGGGTCGGCGCCGGATCGGGGAAGTCAACGATCGTCATGTGCGATACGTCGAACAGCCCGGCGGCGGTGCGGACCTGACCATGTTCCTTGAGTTGCGAGCCGTAGTGGAGCGGCAGATCCCAGCCGCCGAAATCGACCAGCTTCGCGCCAAGCGCGAGGTGGCGAGCATACAGGGGGGTGCGTTTGGCCATGCGGAGAATTTCCAAGGCGACCGATAGGGCTAATGTTAGCCCGAAATCGGTGAGCCGGGGTACCGCGATGATCATGGGCCCGCAGGAAAATTCCCGGCGGCGCGACGTTAATCAACCATGATCATCGCCCGCGATTTCGCTGACCAGAAGTGAGTCGGGCAGGATCAATCCGTTTGATAACCGCTGCGCCGCATATCATCCAGACCGCCGTGATTCTCCACTTGACGGTAACCCAGTTGCCGCAGCGTCTGTTCGGCGATCCCGGAACGGCGACCACTGCGGCAATACAGCACAATACGGGCCTCTCGATCCGGCGCGAGCGCGGCGATGCGGTCGGCAATCTGGTCAAAAGGAACATTGACCGCCTGCCGAATGTGCGCCTGCTGGTATTCGCTGGCGGTGCGCACATCGATCACCAGGGGTTGAGCGGCGACCGGCGAACCGCCGGGTTCCGCCAACCCCGCGCTGCAACCCAATATCGCCGCTAGAAATCCTGCTGCATGCAGTGGGTTCATGGTGACCACCTTCTGGTTGAAATCAGGGAGACACCCGAATGAATAAACATCAGGAGAACGCTTGTCCGCTAGCCGAAACGGCTTATCCACCGGCGCTTGATCGCGGCGATCCAGCGGGTGACGCGATTTCGCAACTTCGTAATAATGCTGACCACGCCGGGATACCAGGAACGGCGGCGAACAAAGGCCAGCCATTGGTCGCGAAAACCTCGGAGTTGCGCCAGTTGCACCCCGACCCAGGCGTCCACCCGCGCCGTCCAGGGATAGGTCGCGATCACTTTCGGGCGGGCGGCGCTCCAGGTCAGATGGGCGAAATACCCCAGGCTGGCTTTGGCGCAGAGAGTGACCCCAATCGCCACGACTAAACCAAAAGAGCGATAGCTCAGCACTACCGCGATTTTGGAGAGTTCCAGCAAGCCCAGCGACAGCAGGGAGAGAGCCAGCCCGACCGCCGGGGGCAAACCGGCGACCGTGCGCTGATAGCGCTGGATCATGCGCTGCTGCGCCAGCCAGCGGGCCAGCGACTTGATCGGCCCAAACAGCAGCGTGACCAGCAAATAGGCCACGCCCAGGGCATGGCCGATCCCCCGGAG
>JAJHPN010000169.1 GCA_020890855.1 Candidatus Contendibacter sp.
GCTTCCTTCCGCTTGGCCGGGAATGACCCGCAATGGCCAGAGCAGAATTTGGCGGAAATGGCGGACTACGGGAGCAGCAGGTTGGGTCGAATTGCTCACTGGGTATCCTTAGGGTTCTTGCTGGCGCCGGTTCTTTCCTGGGCAGGATACGTCATTTGCAGCTATGGCCTGGACTGTAAATGATCCAGCACCAGATTGAGTTCCAGCACATTGACCCGGGGTTCGCCCAATAGGCCCCATTGGCGATCCGCGGTCTGTTGCGCGACCAGGGTTCGCACCGCGTCGGGCGGCAATCCGCGTACTCGCGCTATCCGCGCGATCTGGTATGCCGCCGCCGCCGGGCTGATCTGCGGATCGAGGCCACTGGCCGAAGCAGTGACCAAATCAACCGGGATCGGCGCAGTATTGCCTGGATCAGCCTCGCGCAAGGCTTTGACGCGAGCTTCCACGGCTTCTTTCAGGGCGGGGTTCAGTGGGCCAAGATTGGAACCGCTGGAAGCCGCCGCGTTGTTGGGGTAAGGCCCTGTAGCGGATGGCCGGCCCCAGAAGTATTTCGGATCGGTGAAGTTTTGGCCGATCAACCGGGAACCCACCAGTTTACCACCCTCGCTGAAGAGCAGGCTGCCGGCAGCTTCGGTTGGAAAGACCGCTTGACTGATTCCGGTGACCAGCAGCGGATAAATCAGGCCGGTCATGACTGACAGCGACACGAACAATGTTAACGCCGGGCGGATCAAAGTTTTCATGATGTTAACCCTTTATTCTTCATCACGCCAAACCAATGGCGGCAATCAGCAGATCGATCAGCTTGATGCCGATGAATGGAACAACAACGCCACCCAAGCCATAAATCAGCAAATTTTGCCGCAATAACACCGCCGCTCCGAGTGGCCGATATTTGACGCCTTTTAGCGCCAGCGGGATGAGAAAGATGATAATCAGCGCGTTGAAAATTACAGCTGACAGAATTGCCGAGGCTGGGCTGGTCAGTCCCATCACATTTAGCGCAGCAAGTTGTGGGTAAGTGGTGACGAAGGCTGCCGGGACAATGGCGAAATACTTGGCGATGTCATTGGCCATACTAAAGGTGGTTAGCGAACCACGGGTCATCAGCATCTGCTTGCCGGTCTCGACGATTTCAATGAGCTTGGTCGGATTGGAATCCAGATCGACCATATTGCCGGCTTCCTTGGCCGCCTGGGTGCCGGTGTTCATTGCGACCGCCACATCGGCTTGAGCCAGCGCTGGCGCATCATTGGTGCCGTCACCGGTCATCGCCACCAGTCGCCCTTCAGCCTGATGCTGGCGGATTAGGGCGAGTTTGGCTTCGGGAGTCGCTTCGGCCAGAAAATCATCCACACCAGCTTCAGCGGCAATAGCGGCGGCAGTCAGACGATTGTCGCCAGTAATCATCACTGTTTTGATCCCCATCCGCCGCAATTCGGCAAAGCGCTCCTTGATACCCCCCTTGACAATATCCTTGAGTTCGATAATGCCCAACACTTTTGCGCCGTCGGCCACAGCCAGTGGAGTGCTGCCCCGGCTGGCGATTTCATTCACCATGTGCGAAACCGCATCCGGGAAACTGCCGTTTAATAATTCAACCTGTCGGCGAATGGCGTCCGCTGATCCCTTGCGAATCTGCTGCCTATCGAGATTGACTCCGCTCATCCGGGTTTGCGCTGAAAAATGGATAAACGTTGCGCCAAGACCATGAATATCGCGCTCCCGCAAATTAAAGCGCTGCTTGGCGAGAACCACGATACTGCGACCCTCCGGCGTTTCATCAGCCAGCGACGCCAATTGAGCGGCGTTGGCTAACTCCGCTTCCTTTACGCCGGGGGCAGGCAGAAATGCGGAGGCTTGACGATTGCCAAGCGTAATGGTGCCAGTTTTGTCGAGCAACAGCACGTCTACATCGCCTGCTGCTTCCACCGCCCGCCCGGAAGTTGCAATCACGTTGGCTTGCATCATCCGGCTCATTCCAGCTACGCCAATCGCCGACAGCAATCCGGCAATCGTGGTGGGAATAAGGCAGACCAGTAAGGCAATCAGTACGGTGATTGAAACCGGCGAACCGGATTTGGCCACTTCAACGCTAAATATTGAGTACGGCAACAGCGTCACCGTCACGCCAAGAAAGATAATCGTCAGCGCCACCAGCAGAATAGTCAGCGCAATTTCATTCGGGGTTTTCTGGCGTTTAGCTCCTTCCACCATCGCAATCATCCGGTCGAGAAACGCCTCGCCGGGATTAACCGTGATGCGCACTACAATCCAGTCTGACAAGACAGTAGTGCCGCCGGTCACCGCGCTAAAATCACCGCCGGATTCGCGAATGACTGGGGCGGATTCGCCGGTAATGGCGCTTTCATTGACTGAGGCCACGCCTTCAATCACTTCGCCATCCGCCGGAATCATGTCGCCAGCCTCGATGAGTACAACATCGCCACGCCGCAATGCTGCGCCGGGGATTAACTCCACTGTTTCGCCATAGCGTGGCTCCCGCAATTTCTTGGCGGAAACGGTTTTTTTTGCCCCGCGCAAGGCGGCGGCCTGAGCCTTGCTGCGGCCTTCAGCCAGCGCCTCGGCGAAATTGGCGAACAGCACCGTAAACCACAGCCATAGCGCGATGGCGAGAATGAAGTTGGGAGCGGCCTCACCTTGCCCACCGAGCGCCTGCGCCCACAAAATTGTGGTCAGAATGCTGCCGACGTACACCACGAACATCACCGGGTTACGCCATTGTCGCCGGGGGTCCAGTTTTTTGAAGGCGTCGACGATGGCTGGTTTCACCAGCGTCGAGTCGAACAACGGCAGTGTTTTGCGCGACATGGATTTTTTCCTCACCCTGCCCTCTCCCCGAGGAAGAGGGAATTAATAGTTCAATGATTGGCCCACAGTATGAAATGCTCGATCACTGGCCCCAGCGCTAAAGCCGGAACGTAGTTCAGCAGCCCCACCAGCAGCACCACGCCAATGAGCAGCGTGACGAATAGCGGTCCGTGGGTTGGCAAGGTACCGGTAGTAGTGGCAATACGCTTCTTCGCCGCCAGCGATCCGGCCATCGCCAGCACTGGCGCAATGACGCCGAGACGGCCAAACCACATGGCGATCGCCAGCATTACATTATAAAAGGGAGTATTGGCGGACAGCCCGGCAAAGGCGCTGCCATTGTTATTTCCCGCTGAGGTAAAGGCGTACAGCACTTCAGAAAAACCATGCGCCTCCGGATTAAAGATGCCGGTCCGCCCGCTAACCGTCATCACCGCAATGGCGGTTCCGGCAAGCACCAGCAGCGGCGTCACTAGAATGGCGATCGAGGTCATTTTCATCTCGTAGACTTCGATTTTTTTCCCCAGATATTCGGGCGTTCGACCGATCATCAGGCCAGCAATAAAGACCGCCATAATCGCAAAGACCAGCATCCCGTAGAGACCGGAACCGACCCCGCCAAACACCACTTCACCGAGTTGGATCAGCACCAGCGGAATCATCCCGCCCAGCGGCGTGAATGAATCATGCATGGAATTGACGGCGCCGCAGGAGGCGGCAGTGGTAATGGCGGCGAATAATCCTGAATCGGCAATTCCGAACCGGGTTTCCTTGCCTTCCATATTGCCGCCCGCCTGGGTCGCACTGACCGTTTGATCGACATCGGTGGTAGTGAACAACGGGTTGCCTTGCTGCTCAAAACTGATCGCTGCAATGGCCATGACTACAAAAATAATCGTCATGGCCGCAAGGACAGCCCAGCCCTGACGGGTATCGCCCACCATACGGCCAAAGGCGTAGCACAGCGCGCCTGGAATCAGAAAAATCGCCAGCATTTGCAAAAAATTGCTCAGTGGCGTCGGATTCTCAAAGGGATGCGCCGAATTGGCGTTGAAAAAACCGCCGCCATTGGTGCCGATCATTTTGATGGCTTCCTGCGAAGCGACCGGACCCATCGCCAGAGTCTGCGTTTGAACGGTGGCCGGCTCAATCACTGGATTACCCTGATCGTCTTTCAGCGGTTGACCGGCGGCGTCCAGTCTGGGCTGCTCATAAGTGGTGACATCCACCGTGCTCACATCTTGGTAGGGGCTGAAATTCTGAATCACGCCCTGACTGACCAGAAACACCGCAAATACCAGTGCAAGTGGTAACAGCACATAGAGCGTAATCCGGGTCAGGTCGACCCAGGGATTGCCAATACTCTGCATGGTATGGCGGGCAAAGCCGCGAATCAGCGCAATAGCGACGACAATCCCCGTTGCGGCTGACAAAAAGTTCTGCACGGTCAACGCCAGCATCTGCGTCAGATAGCTCATGGTCGTTTCGCCGCTATACCCTTGCCAGTTGGTATTAGTGACAAAGCTGACGGCGGTATTAAACGCTGAATCGGGGCTAACATTGGGCATCTGTTGCGGATTGAGCGGGAGCCAGAACTGGAGCCGCTGCAGGGCAAAAACCGTGAGCACCCCCAGTCCATTAAACAGCAAGATAGCTAGCGTATAATGCAGCCAGTCCATTTCATTCTCTTTGCGGACGCCGCCGAGACGATAAATCGCTGCTTCGACAGGGCCGCCGAAGCGCAGCATCAACGAACGACCTTCCATGATATTGGCAATATAAATACCCAAGGGTTTGATCAGAATCAAAAGAACGAACAGGTACAATCCAAGCAACAACCAGGCATGCAGAGTCATCATAAATCCTCCGCCATAAGCAGTGCGGCGACCAGATAAATCAGCAATCCTGCCGAAACCAGACCGCTAAGGATATAGAGCCAAGTCATGATGTATCTCCCAATGGTTCATAGCCGATGACCAGATCCATGCGCTAGCAGGAAGAATAGCGCTATTCAGACAAGAGTTAATCCGGTTAGCGTCCACGTCGGACTAGCCAGGCGCAGAGTTCAACCAATAAAGTCATTAACAGAAAAAAACCTATCATTATTCCCAGCATGAACAGATCATCCATCGCATACCTCCGCACAGGTTATGACCTATATCGTCGATGATAGGCAGCTGATTGTAAAAACGGGGTAAAAATAAGCTAGCCGGGTATAAAAAATGAGTAAACTGGCTATCAGGATAATCGCGCTATCGGTTTCCAGCGCCCCGAACCCGAAGGATCGGCGTATCCGCTCCAGCCATACCCCACAGAGCGGTCGGATGAATGGCTCTATCCGCTGATTGCCGCTAAAGTCCGTATCCAGATTACTTTGTACGGCTTTCTCGACGCTTGAACCTGGTTCAGGCCCCGGTTTTCCCGATTGAATGAAGGAGCGGAAACCCATGCTGGATTGGACCTTGCTGATCGTATTGGCCATCATTTTCGTAGGATGGCTGCTGATTCAGACCTTTCTGAAAGGCCCGAAGCTGCTGGCCTATGACCATTCACCCGTAACCAGCCACACCCGCGTGAGAGAACGCGCAAGCCCTGAACACCAGAAAGCGCTGGGTCTTCTGGAACAAACATCGGCGGAAATTCGCTCGGTTCCCCGGAAACAGCGGTTAGCGGTTATCCGGCGGGTCATGGCGCGGGGCTTTTGCGAACCGCCATTGCTGACCGGCGACTCGGATTACCAGATTCGGGAGGTTGACGCGGGCGGCGTACCCGGCGAATGGGTGCTGGCCCCGCACGCCCATCCAGCCCGCCGGCTACTCTATCTGCATGGCGGCAGCTTTATCAGTGGCTGTCCACACGGTCATCGGGTGATTACCACCGAATTGACGCGGATCACCGGCGCGGCGGTGCTGGCGCTGGATTACCGGCTGATGCCGGAGCATACCCGCCAGGAATTGATTGCGGATTGTCAGGCCGGCTATCGCTGGATTCTGGATCATGGCCCGGAGGGTCCCGCACCGGTTCGGGAATTGTTCGTCGCCGGCGACTCAGCGGGCGGCAACCTGGCGCTGATGCTGATGGCCTGGGCGCGGGACGCCGGGTTACGCACTGCAAACGGCGCTATTGCCCTCTCACCTGGCGTGGATATGACTTTTTCCAGCCCCACCTTTAAGAGCAATCTTAAAACTGATCGGCTGTTGGGACCGAGCCTGGAATGGTTTTTAAAAACCCCGCAATCGATCCGCTTGCTCATGATTTGGGCGATCAACCGGATGATTCCGCCACACCCGCTCATTTCGCCGATCTTTGGCGATTTATCCGGATTGCCGCCGCTGCTCATCCAGGCCAGCGAGGCGGAGATGTTGCTGGGCGACGCCCGACGCTACGTCAACAAGGCCCGCGCCGCCGGTTCGCCCGCTGAACTGGAAACCTGGCCGGAGATGCTGCATGTCTGGCATCTGTTTGAACCCATTTTACCGGAAGCGCGAGAAGCGCTTGAGCGCATCGGGCGATTTGTAGAACGCTGCGCCGGTCATCATTGACGCCTCGGTTTGGATCGACTGTGATTCCCCGGCTTTTCCCAGTAGCTGGTTACGCATCGCCTATACTTGTCGCCATGATCGGACACGAGAATAGTCGTCAGCAGGACGATGATGATCACCGGGGAAGCGCAATGAATCCGCCGGTGTTCATGACCGCCCAGTGGTGGGGCAGGGTCCCGTTAAATCGGTTGAACCGGCTGAATCTGATCGTGGCCGCCTTGCTCAGCGGGATCTGGATTCCGCTGCGCCTGGTTTTTCCGGCGCTGCTCCAGTGGACCTGGACCGATGCCCTGTTTGACCAAAGTATCCTGATCCTGCTGATAATTCCGATCTGGTTCGCCTGGCGCGAATTCAGGACCGCCAGACGGCGGATCGGCTGGATAACGGCGCTGGGACTGGCCGCCCTGCCACTGGTTAGCCTGACCGAACCTGCTTTTGGCAATGCCGCTACGATTTTCTATCTGGCCAAACTTCCCCTGTTGAGTGGATTCCGGGAGGCCTGGCGACTACGCCGCCGGCTTGATGCGCTCCATCCCGTAGTGGCGAGACTGGGCGGATTCAGCGCAGCGTTGCCATTGCTGGTGCATTGGATCGCCTGCGGCTGGATCGGGCTGGGCAGCGGTTCCGCCGGAACCAGCGTGGATCCCCTGTTTGAATATGTGCAGGCGGGGTACTGGACCATCACCACGCTGGCGACGGTCGGTTATGGCGACATTCACCCGCAAACCATCGCGCAAATGCTGTATGCCTGCCTGATCATGATGACCGGCGTCGGTTTTTTCGGATTTGTGCTGGGCAACGTAGCAACTTTGCTGCTGCGACTGGATGGCGAACGGGAACGCTATCTGACCAAGGTGGACCGGGCTGAGGCGTTCATGGCCCATCATCAGATTCCCAAGTCGCTGCGGATCAAGGTTGGCGACTATTACCGCTATCTGTGGGAAAGCCGTCACGGCTACGATGATCGCACCGTGTTGGCGACTCTGCCGCCAGCCCTTCGCGCCGAGATCATCCTGGCGCTTCATGCTGAGCTGATCGAACAAGTGCCATTTTTTCAGGGGACCGAGCGCCGGTCCGCCGAAGCGATTGTGCTGGCGTTCAAACCCCGGTTAGCCGCGCCGGGTGAAGTGCTGTTTCGGGCTGGCGATCCAGCCGATGCGCTCTACGTCATCAAGCGGGGCGCCGTGGACATTATTTCAGCCGCCGGCGAGACGCTGACTCAGTTGCAAAGCGGCGCGTTTTTCGGGGAAATGGCGTTGTTGGATCATGCCCCACGCAACGCCACCGCCCAAGCCGCTGACTATTGCGAGCTGTTTGTACTGAGCCGGGGTGAATTTGACCGTATCCTGGATGACCATCCCGACTTTGCCGAACATATCCGCACTGTCGCCGCCGCCAGAAAAACTGGCCATCCGGCCCAGCCCTGACCTGCTGATGGCCCATTTTCCTCATTCCTGATCTGACCCAAACATCGGAGCCGCCTGCATGACCGCCGAATCATTCCAGCAACTGAAAGAAAAAATCGCCCGGCGCGCCGAGCAAATTAGCGCATCCGGCGGAACCGATTTAACGGTGGCTGTCTGCGCCTGGACGTCGAATACCCGAGTTGTGGTGCTGGAATGGTTCAGCGGCGCTGAACCACAGCGTGAGATTATCGGCGGCATTCCCCAAACCGAGACTCCGCCGGATCTACAGCGCGAGATTTGCCTTGGCGAATTTGCGGTGACGGGAACCGCGAGTCTGAGCAGCGCCTTTCGCGCGATTCAGCAGGCCAAGCAAAGCGATCGGCCGATCTGGCGGGGGGCCGTGGACGGGCAACCGGTCACCGTCCAACGGCGACCGATGACTTAACAACCCCGCCCGATCTCTTCACGATGCAGCATGGCGCGGCTGGGGCTTGGCAGAATTGGCTACTGGCAAGAGAAGCAACTATCCTATTGGGGAAATTTTGATGTGGGAGCCTGTGTAATGAAACACCTTATTTTTTTTCTAATCTTGAGTTTAGCTGGACCGGCGTTTGGACAATCTTTAAACCTTTATCGGTGCCGCCTACCGGATGGTAGGGTTATCGTTCAGAAGGCCCCCTGTCCTGCGGGGACGGTCACTCTGCCGCCAAGAAGTTAGCGCCTTCGAGGCGTTTTGTTGGTGCGCCGCCCACAAACCAGCAATCTGCCCGCGTGAGCGGGTCGGCCCGGTCACGCGGGCAATGGCTTCGCCGGTAACATCGAACCGGCTGGAGCGGAAATAACTGGCGATGCGGTCGCAGGAGATGGTCCTGGTCAGCCGTTGCGCTAATACGGTCTGATCGAGTCGGCTACGGCGGCTGGAATAGCGGATGATCGGTATGGTCTACTCGGCTAAAAATCCACAGAGTCCGTTCACAAACACTTGAAAGCTGCGCGACCGATTTCTCTCAGGCTGCATCTGTTTCGCAATCATTTCAGATCGGTTGATTTTGGCTCGAGTCCCGGTTAAGTCCTTCACCAATTCAGCCGCATTGGTTAATTGATCGGGATCTCGCCTCGATAGACTTTTGAATTGTCGATGTCGTGCTGCCGCAGGATAGGCTGCGGCTAAAGCCTTTAAATCCCCCAGCAACCAGCTCTCCAACTCTTGGCAGACGATACGCATCAAATACTCCGGTGCACGGTCAGGAACCCTGGAAATGAGCTTCCTTTTCAAAGTCAGACAGTCAGCTCCATCGTTATCACGCAAAATGACGAATCGCACACCGGGTTCGCGCCATTCCTTCATTTTTATGGGATAGGAGCGCTCCAAGTCTGATTTGCCTTCATGGGGAATGATGATCCAGTGTTCTGATTCATGTAAATCGGGGAACAACTTAGGCAGCAGGGCGCGTAGAGTCACCTCCATAGACGCCTCCTCCACCATGAAAATAATGCGCCTACTCATTCTAACGGCAGCCTCTTGCTGTTAAAAAAACCCTGATTCCATAAATAACCAGGAAGGTCACCTTCCTGGGTGAGTCGCCTAAGCAATGGAACATCCGCCGCCCGATGGATAGAGGTTTCCCCCTGCTTTTTTTCCAGCCAATAGATACTTTCCAATGGCACAGCATTGAGAAAATCGGGTGAGTGGGACGACACAAAGACCTGCCCGCCGCGTTCTGCATATTGCTGGAATTCCTCGGCGAGCACCTTCATCAGTTCGGGATACAACTGATTTTCTGGTTCCTCCACGCACAGAATCGGGTGCGGTTTTGGATCTGCCAGCAGGACGAGGTAGGCGAACATTTTGATCGTTCCATCAGAAACATTTTTATCGATAAACGGATCCACAAACGCCCCATCGCGATACCTCATCAGCAAGCGCCCGTCTTCAGTCACGGTGACCGTAATGTCCGTCACTCCAGGCACGCGCTCCTGCATCCGCTGCTTGATGGACTCGAACACCGGGCGGTGTTTTTCATAGAGGTGGCGGGCCATGGACGGCAGGTTGTCGCCACTGGGACTCAGGTGTTCAGCCGCCTCTTCTTCTTTGTCGCCACGCGCACTGCTGATGTGGAAATCGGAGATATGCCAATTTTCGATCAGTTGACGGAAAGCAGACGCAGCCTTGAATCGTTCAAATTGACCCAGTCCCTTAATAGCCAGCGTCTCCGGTGAATCAAGTTTTTGCGATTCCCGCATAAGATCCAAGTCCCACTTCCTAAATTCATCTTCATTGTTGATGGCGTAGCCTTCGCCAGCGGTAAAATCAATAAAGTGGAATGGCGAACCATGACGCCCGCGCTTGTAGCGGAGGATTTCACGTTTGACGATAGTTCCCTGGTCAGGTGTGTCTCCTATTTCCAGATGATAGGTCACCAAACGGTTAATCCCGGCGATATTTAGCCGAAATTGGATCTCAATTTCCAAATCCTCTTTGTCATGACCACGACTGAGTACTTCCTTCAAGCCATTACGGCCGCCTTCGATGTTGAGAGCCGTTCGCACATTTTTGGCAAGGCAGTTTTTCAGGAAGGAAAAGACCCGAAAGAGCGTGGTTTTTCCCGTCCCGTTGCGTCCTACAAAAACACAGTAGGCGGGCAGGTTAGTCATCTCAATATCGCGCAGTGCTTTGAAATTCTTGATTCGGATGGTTTCAATCTTCATGGAAGGGATTCTGTCTCGTCAGGCATAATCATTCCGCAATCGTCCCGCCAGTTTCCCTTTTTGACCAGATTGATGGTCATCTTAGGGTTCAACGTTGCCAGTGTCATGATTGTTGCGGGGAGTAACGATCCTTAATAAAGCCGCGTGTTGGGAACCGGAGCCGAGAGTTGCGGCGCTGCCGAATAATAGCGCCAGATCGCCAGACCGCCGCCCGCCAGCGCCGCCGCCAGCACGATCGCGAAGAGGATCTTCCATGCGCTGTAGGGCCGCTCGC
>JAJHPN010000329.1 GCA_020890855.1 Candidatus Contendibacter sp.
CTGCCGTCGAACCCTCGTTGGAGCGGACACCGCTCACTACGTTCGCGGCTGCGCCCGCTTGGGGTTGCCAGGCCGGCAAGCCGTCCTTTCAACCCACGCGCGGGTGCCGCTCAACTCGCGCCCCGTTGGGCGTAGAGAACCTTCATGACCGACGATCAACTTCTGAAGGAGATTGAAGCGCAGCGAAGCCTGATGGTCGCTGTGGCAACCGGCGGCCCCAAGATTCAAGAGGTCAACCAGCAATACACGGATCGCCGTGACCGGATTACTCAAGAACTTCGGCGCCGGAATATCCAAGACACTAACCCACACGGCGATCTGTGGGCATGGTACGGACGCTGGAGCGCCGGCGATCTCGGCAGTTGGGCATCGCGCAGGGCGCACCTCTCGGAAATGTATCAACCCCTTCTCGATCAAATTCGGGCAGGTTCAAACGCTACTGGCGCTCGACTGTTTGAGGAGCCAACTGGATGGTCTCGGGTAGATCGAGGCATCTACGAGATTCGCCGTCGCCTAGAACAGGCTGAGGTAGAGGAGCATTTTCAGGCCGTCGGGCTACTCTGTCGGGAAGTTCTCATATCGGTGGCCCAGGTCGTTTTTGATCCTCAGCGCCATCAGACAGAAGACGGCACGCAGCCGTCCGAAACAGACGGAAAGAGAATGTTGGATGCCTACATTGCTACAGAGCTATCCGGTAGCCCCAATGAAGGCGTCCGCAGACACGCAAAAGCAGCTTTGAGTCTCGCGAACGATCTTCAGCATCACCGCACTGCCACTTATAGGCAGGCTGCACTCTGTGCCGAAGCAACGGCATCTGTCGTTAACCTCGTTGCAATCATCTCTGGGCGGAGAGATAAGCATGGGTAGCGCCCAACAAGTGCTTCAAGCCGACGCGCCCGCCTTCGGCGGTCACGCGGCTTAAGCTGGCGTTCGTCGGCGCTACGCGCCGACGAACGGGGCGCGAGTTGAGCCAACATCGGGTTCTCGGCGCTGCGCTGCCGTCGAACCCTCGTTGGAGCGGACACCGCTCACTACGTTCGCGGCTGCGCCCGCTTGGGGTTGCCAGGCCGGCAAGCCGTCCTTTCAACCCACGCGCGGGTGCCGCTCAACTCGCGCCCCGTTATGCACTGTCGCCGGTCGCGGACACTTGATGATCAAAGATAGATGAAGAATCAGCACTGTGAATTGAACGAACTGGGCTGGAACGACTGGTTCGCGCAGCGGGCAGACTGCAAACCACCGGATACTGTCGCCCGCGTTGCGGCGGTTGATCGTGATCAGTTGCTGCTCGTGGATCAAATCGGGCAATTCCGGGCAAAACTGGCTGGTAGCTATTTGCATCGCCATCACCGCTCCCATGAGCTACCGTGCGTGGGCGACTGGGTTTGTGTAGAGAAGCAATCTAGCGAAGACTTCGGAGTGATCCACGCGCTCGTTGAGCGCAGGACTTCGCTGCGCCGAAAGTCGGCTGGAAATGTCATCGAGTACCAGATGATTGCTGCGAACTTGGACTTCGTGGTCATCGTTCAGTCCTGCCACTTCGATTTCAATCTGAAACGCTTGGAACGTTATCTCGTCATGGTGATGGAAGGTGGGGCCGAGCCGTCTGTTTTGCTGACCAAATCAGACTTGGTGGAGCCTGCCGTGCTGGCTGCGCAATTGGCGGAAATACACTCTGCCGGTATCACTGCACCGATAGTGCCCTTGAGCAACGTAACGAGGGACGGTCTGGACGATCTCAAGCGGTTGCTGTTGCCCGGAAAGACCTATTGCTTCGTCGGATCGTCGGGGGTTGGCAAGAGCACGTTGATTAATCAGTTGATTGGCGGTGCAAAATTGGAAACCAGGGCTGTCAGCGGGACAGGCGAAGGGCGGCATACTACCGTTCGCCGTGAACTGATTCGTCTCGACGGAGGCGCACTGGTTATTGACAATCCGGGAATGCGTGAATTCGGCATTCTCGGTGCCGAAGGCGGGATAGGAAGCAATTATTCCGACATCACTGCCCTGTCGTCCCGCTGCCGCTACCAAGACTGCAGCCATACTGGCGAACCGGGTTGTGCCGTAATCGCCGCCGTGCGTACTGGCGAAATCAGCCATGAGTCTCTTGATAGCTTTCTCAAACTCAAGGAAGAATCCACGTTCAACGACATGTCCTATGCCGAGAAGAGAAAGAAGGATCGGGACTTTGGTCGATACATCAAGTCGGCAAAGAACGACTTGAGGAACAAGTAGCGTGTTCGTGGCGTCGCATAACCCGGCAGTCGAGCGGACCTGCGCGAAAAGCCGCGCAGGCCGCTCAACTCGCGCCCCGTTAGAAACCGTCTAAAAACCAACTCATTGATCTATATGATTGTCGATGTGGGCTTCCAGCCGATTTTTGGCCTATCCAGCCGGCTGGAGATGGAATCGGCGAAAAATTTTTATGGAAAATCAATGAGAAGTTTTTCGACAGCTTCTAACATGAACCGGTAGCTCCGCACCGCACCCTCGATTGTCGCCTTCGAGCACGCATGGCAACTGGGTGCTGCGCCGGAGACTGCGCCATTGACGGTTGTGGGTGATGTAAAAGACAGCAAGGCGTGGTCTCAGCAAACCTTGATTACTTATTTGGGGTTTATTCGTATGAAAAACTACACGGCAATTATTGAGCGTTGTCGAGACACCGGGCTTTACGTGGGTTTTATTCCTGGATTCCAAGGTGCTCATACGCAAGCGGAAACCTTGGATGAATTAAATCAAAATCTTCGAGAAGTCGTTGAAATGTTGCTTGAAGATGGTGATCCCATACTAGAAGCTGAATTCATCGGTACTCAAAATGTTGTCGTGGCTTGAATATGGGAAACTTACCTATTCTTAAGCCTCGTGAGGTTGTCGCGTTGCTTGAAGCATTAGGATTTGCTGAAGTTCGACAACGCGGCTCTCATAAGCAGTTTCGTCATTCTGATGGCCGGTGTACTACAGTACCGTTCCATGCGGGGCGTGACATATCACCGATCTTGCTTCGGCAAATTGCAAAAGACATCGGCTTAACGATTGACGAATTTCTTAACTTCAGAGCCTAACTTGGCGTTGCAGCGGACTCCGCTACGCTCCGCCGCTGAACGTTGACGTTATGCCCATTCACACAAGAGGTTTTCCTATGGCTTATGAACGAATTCAACCCTTTCCGAACCCAGACGCTTTCGAGTTTCCTGAGCTTCGGGCTCTAACCTCGGTTTGGCATGAAAAGAAAGGGCAGCTTGAGGACGATGGCGCCTATAAAGAGTTTATCAAGAAGCTACAGCGAGAATGGGCAATCGAGACGGGCATCATCGAGCGCCTCTACACATGGGATAGAGGGGTTACCGAGGTCTTGATCGAGCAAGGGATTGAGTCCTCAATTATTTCTCACCGTGGTGGCGTTGCTCAAAAAGACGCCGAGCACATTCAAGCATTGATAAATGATCATCTCGGAATAGTTGAGGGACTTTTCGGCTACATAAAAGGAGAAGAACCGCTCTCTGAGTACTTCATCAGAGGGTTGCAGGCGCAATTCACAGCACACCAAGACCATAGCGATGCTGTTACAGAATCCGGTGATCTCGTCCGTGTAACTCTCCTCAAAGGGGAATACAAAACTCTACCCAATAATCCACGCAGACCAGACGGCGAAATGCATGTCTACTGTCCTCCCGAGTTAACAAAGGAGGAGATGGAAAATTTGGTTCGTATGTACCGAGAGGCAGAACCCACGTATTCGCCCGAGGTCAGATCAGCTTGGCTGCATCACAGGTTTACTCAAATTCACCCGTTTCAAGATGGCAATGGTCGAGTTGCGCGTGCCCTTTCCTCCCTGGTGTTTTTGCGTGAGGGCTTGTTCCCACTTGTGGTGCGTGAATCAGATCGCACGGAATACATTGGCGCTCTTGAGACGGCTGATGCCGGTGATCTATCCCCATTGATTTCGTTCTTTGCTCGACGGCAAAGAGACTCAATTCTCAAGGCTATCGGCCTCGAGCAACAGGTTCAGCAAAGCAAGTATGCTGACCAGATTATTAGTTCTGCGCTAGAACTTTTGAAATCAAGGTTCACAAGAGAACAGCAAAAACTATCCCTCGTTTTCGACCATGCAGACAAACTCTTTTCTATCGTCGATTCCAAGTTCAAAAAGCTTGCCACTTCTCTTGATAACCAACTCCGCTCTTTGACTCCGCCGCAAAGGCAAAAGTATCAAGCGCGTTCAAATGCCGCCAACAACACATCACCGCAGCGGCATTATTTTCAAAAACAGATCATCGAAACTGCAAACCAATTCGACTACTTTGCAAACTGCGACAAGCATCGTTCCTGGGTTCGTATGACGCTCACAACAGATCAAGAGTTTGATTATGTTGTCACCTTCCATGGATATGGCCCCGGTGACTCTGGAATTCTCGCCGCATCCGCCTTTACTTATCTTAAAGCGCCACGCGAGGATGGTGGTACGGAAACAGTAAGTCTTCATCCTGCGGCAACTGATCTGTTTCAGTTCAACTATGCTGAAACCTATGAGAGCACCCAAAAGCGGTTTGCTGAATGGCTTGAAAGCTCGCTTGCAATAGCGTTGGCTGAGTGGAAGAGGTCGCTTCAACCCTAGCCATGGGCATAACCCATCATTCAACACGGACTGGCGCGATAAAGCCGCGTAGCGCCGGTGACTTCTACGTTATGCGTCATAGGCTGCGCTTCATATCGCTTGCTCTCTGTTGCCTGCTAGCGCCTGGACTCGCATTTGCGGAGGACGCGGCGCTTGCAGATCTCTTCTCCCAAGCGGGCGTCACAGGCACGATCGTTATCGCTCCGCTACAGAGTGGTGGGGCTTACGTTCACAACGATCCCCGATCCCTGCAAAGATTTCCGGTTGCTTCGACCTTCAAAATTCTGAACACGCTCATTGCGCTGCAAGAAGGGGCGATTTCCGACGGCGATCAATTCAAGTGGGATGGCGTTTCAAGGGAAATCGCTGATTGGAATCACGATCAAACGATTGAAGGCGCCTTCAAATCTTCGTGCGTCTGGTGCTATCAGAGACTCGCTCGCAAAGTCGGCGCCGCGAAGTACGAGAGCTATTTGGCTGCCCTGGCGTTCGGCGAAGTTAAGAGCCCCTTCGACGAATCCACATTTTGGCTGGACGGTTCGTTGAAGGCGAGCGCGGTCGACCAAGTCGATCTTCTCAAGCAAATATATCGTCGCTCGTTGCCGTTCCGAAACTCGTCTTACGAAGTTCTCCGTCGCATCATGCTCGTTGAGGACTCCCCGCAATACTCCATCCGAGCCAAGACGGGGTGGGCAACCAGCGTCTCGCCGCAAGTCGGATGGTATGCTGGCTACGTGGAAACCGCCAAAGGGGCTTGGTTCTTCGCATTGAACCTCGACGTCAAAACGCAAGGCGAGTTGCCGTTGCGCCAGAAAATCGCGCGAGAAGCGTTGCGTGCCAAGGGAATCATCGAATGACCCATAACCTTTCAGTCGAGCGGACCTGCGCGAAAAACCGCGCGAGGCCGATCAACTCGCGCCCCGTTAGGCTTAAAACAACAGGGGTGAACTATGGCTTTGACTGTTACAGAAATTGAGGAGCTTCGTGCATACATCAACGGTGTCATGGCTCGTGCAGACCACCACGCTGGTAACGTCAAAGAAATTGCGCTTACGCTTACAGGTGCTATCCTTTGGCGAAAAAACGATGACGAGCTAATAAAAGTCATGGCCCACAACGGCGAAACTAAAAATGTCCTGTGGGTTCGCATCGGCAAAACACGTTACGCCTTCTCGTATAATCACACGTCCGGTGAAATCGAAATGCGTAGCGGGGGTACACAAGGCCCGACTATTCATACGTTTTCAAACACCACGCCGTTATCAAGCATCCGGCAAATATTTGAGGCGTTGTAGCGGGGGAAGGTTGGGTTGCCGTCTTCTTAGCAACCCAACCTTCAATCAACTGGCCTAACTGGCGACACCGACCTAACGAATTTGCTCACCGGGGTCACGCCTTGCGGTCTTCAAATCACCCACAACAGTCAATGGCGCGGTCTCCGGTGCAGCAGTAGATTGGGATGAGCTTGCGAACTCCAACATTTTCAACTGGGATAATCTTTTTTCGAGCATAGGAATAATTTCCATGATATTGAATGCCATTATCGAAAAAGACGAATTTGGCTATTTTGCCCAAATTCCTGAATTAAAAAACTGCGTAACACAAGGCAATACTTACGAGGAAGTACTTTTAAATATTCAAGAGGCTGCTGAACTGTATTTAGAGAGCCTCAAAACAGAAAAATTACATATACTTCAAAAGCGCAAGACAATCATATCGCCCATAGAAGTGACTGTCCATGCCTGAATATCCAAGGCTTACCGCAAAAGAAGCAGAGAAGCTTCTTCTCCATAGCGGGTTTATTTTAGATCGGTAAAAAAGCAGTCATCGGATTTATATCAAGAAAACTTATCGGATGGTTTTGCCCAGCCATGCTGGAGAAATATTACACCCAAAAATCATCAAACAGCTTTTTGAAGTCATTCATGAAGCTGAGGACAAAGCCTAACTGGGCATTGCACCTGACCGTGCTACGCACGACAGGTGAACGAAGTCTTAGGCGTCGCTTAAATTGAGAGTAATCGCATGATTTCAAGAGAACAGGCTGATCACTTTGCGAGAGAATGGATCGCTGCTTGGAACAGTCACGACCTCGGAAAGATTCTTTCGCACTACAGCGATGACTTCACAATGTCATCTCCTCGTATCGCTGTGATCGCGCAAGAACCATCTGGCGTTTTGACAGGTAAAGCTGCTGTTGCTGCATATTGGCAAAAAGCACTCTCGTTGATACCAACGCTGCATTTTGAACACATTTCAACGCTCATTGGGGTTGATAGCGTCGCCATTCATTATAATGGCGTTCGGGGGCCAGCAATTGAAGTATTCTTCTTCAACGAAGCTGGCCTAGTATGTCGTGCTGCAGCTCACTATGAATAAGCCGGGTGAGTTGAATTGCCGCCTTTATTAGCACCAAACATCTAATCAACCGACCTAACTGGGGCTTGTACCTGACCCCACTACGCCAGACAGGTGAACGAAGTCGCTAGGCCGCACAGGACACGCATGTGGCGCATCGAATTCTCATCCGCCGCGTTTTTGCCTCTTCTACCCGAGGAGTGCCAAGGCAATCCTGGTGTGTATGGGTTTGAGTTGGCTTGGTGGCTCGCTCAAGGCCTTGCCGCGAGAGGAATCATCACCAGTTACCCTGTGGGCGAGGACTGGGGCTGGTTGATCGAACACACAAACTCAGAAGAGACCGAGTTCACCATAGGCTGCGCAAGCCTGGCCGAAGAAGGTGAAGGCTACGCTGGCAAAGCAATCACCTGGTCCATCTTCATCCGCCCATACACATCGCTGAAGCAACGCCTCAAGGGCCAAACACACGAGCACGAGGTACGGCGTCTGGGCGAGCAGGTGCTAGCAGTACTCACGCAAAAAGGCATCGCGCCCGCGCACAGTGCGGCCTAACCCTGCGCCTGATCGTGGGTTTTAATGCCGATCAATATGCGGCGGAAATACAGGGGCAACTGGCGGGACCGTGAGCAGTGTTCATTGGCTTGTTTCCTTTAAACCGCTAAGGTGCAGGCGTCACGCCGCGCAGCGTTGCCCACCAGGCGCGCAGGTTATTCTCCAGCCAGCCGCCTTTCTGCCGCTGCATCAGCGCCTGTAGTTCCAAGGTAGCGCGAGGGTGGCTAATCCGTTCGGTAACCAAATCCCGGTAAATCTGATCGGCGATTTTGCGACGACTGACCGCATCGCCGGCATCGAGAAACGCCTCAATGGCTCCGGCCAATCGGGACAGCATGCCTGGCCGATCGATCCGGCCGTGCAAGTTCGTTTTGATCGCGGTCATCGCCTGATCCAGCCGCGATTCAATCAGCAGCAACTCCGCCTGAAACTGCTCGGTTTGCGCTATCGGCTGGTGGCGAACCGTAGCGATCGTCTCTCGCAGCCACTGCTCGCCAAGCTGCCCGAAATCCTGAACCGCCGCCAGCTCGCGTAACCCCTGGCGCGCAACCGCCGGATCGGGATGGTTCAGCCTCGCCCCTGCGGCGGCGCAGCTTTCCCAAGCCTGCCAGCGATAGACAAAGCTCAGTCCCGGCCCCTTGATATTCTGGATGCCCATGATCCGGTTGAGCATTCCCGGCGGGGTGGCCTGGACGATCCGGTCAATGATCTGTTCGCCGCTGGCGTGGGGATCCGGAATCACCACCAGCTTGCGGGCGAACCAGCGCCACAGGTGCTCCCGAAAGGCGCCGTCCAGCGCCGTCCGATCGGGATTGGCCGCTGCCGCCACGCGCTGCGCCAGGGCCTGATAATCCTGATAGCACTGGCCTTCGTCCAGCAGATGGCTGGTTATCGCCTCGGCGTGTTCCGCAGCGCCGACCGTCGCCAGCCAGGCCCGCAACCCATCGGCATCACGCCAGAACGCCACTGGAGGCGCACTGGCCGGCGTGATCGCCAGGCCGCGCAGCAGCGCCCGCAGCCGTTCGCGGAGATGGCGTTCCTGGGTAGGAATTCGCTGCCAATGCGCCTGCCGCTCCAGAATCTGCAAGGCTGGCTCCGCATCCGCCACCGACGGCCACAGGCTGAGAGCGCTGATATGTGGCTGCCAGCATTCGCGGATGTAGCCTTGCAGCCCATCCAGATTGGAGCCGATCAGAAAATGCCGGTCCACGCTGAGATCAGCGACCAGAATCCCGGCGAACACTTGGGAACGCGAGATTCGGTCAGCGCGATTATTCACCACCGTAGCGATCCAGACCCCCGGCTCCCGATAACCATCCTGCCGATCAAAGCCCATCCGCCGCCAGTTGTTCAGACAACCAAACCGTTCGTTCGCGGACATGCCATTGACGAATTCCAGCCGTCGTCCGCGCACTTGCGCCTGCGGATATTTTTTCAGCACCCCGACATCCATCACCACCCGATCGGCCATTTCCTTGAGCGCGAAATCCCGCTCCACCCCCAGCTCTTCGGCCAGCGCCAGCGCCAGCGCGATATTGTAGGGATGCTCTTCATAGGGGAAGCGAGCCAGGATGTCCGGGGTCAGCAAACCGGCTTCCAGCCAGCCGACCGTCCTGATCCGCGTTCCCAGCGCGGTGGCGGCGTCGCGCAGGATCGGCAGCATCTGCTCTTCACTGGTCAGCAAGGTCGCCCGTTCCGGGATGAACTCGGTCATGACCTCGGGAATGTTGAACCCGGCCGGTCCCTGAATATCCTCGTGATCGGGGTAGGCATTCGTAATCGTCGCCAGATCGTCGCGCATCCATTGCCGCTGCAGGATGTAGACATAGCTCGGATTCAGCCCCATGCATTCCCAGAGAAACGCTTCCGCCCCTAACTGGTCGGCCAGGCGCAGCACCTGGGTTTGCTCCCAGATCGTGGCCTTATCGTAAGGCCGGTATAGAAACATTTCCGTCAGCGGGCCATAGGGATCCGCGTGCAGGAACATCGCTTCGCAGCCGGTGGTTTTGGAAATCACGGCGAACCCCAGCGCGTTGAACAGCGCCGCCTTCAGGCGTTCAGTACCGGACTTGCCCCGGGTCCCCCAGCCGCCGATGGACAGCGGCAAGCGCCGCCGCGCCCGGCGCACCCGCACGTTCAGATACAAGTGATGACCGAAAAACAGCCCGCCCAGTCCGGCCAGGAAGACCGCCAAATCAAACAGGGAGTTCTGGTAAACCGAAAAGAAGTAGTCGCGAAACCGTTCGCCCAGGGCGCTCCAATCGCCAAAAGGCCACAGCGCCAGCAACCGACCCGGGTTTGCCGTCGCCAGATGGGTTGACGATCCAGCGCCGGCCAGTCTCGCCTCCAGCAGCCCTCTGGGAAAAAAGCGCTGCGCTGCCGGATCGAACGTTTCCGGAAAATCCCCGGCGGCAGGATACGGCAGCAGCCGGGCGGCAAAGCCCAGTCGGGTAATCGCGGTGAGGTAGGCGTCGGGGTTGGTCTGATCGGCTTCCTGCCAGTTGCGCAACCGGGCGTAGTAGGCAAACCGTCCGGTCAACACACTTCGCGCCCACAGCCGCCGCCACAGCCCCGGCGGCGCGACAATTTCGGTGACGCCTTCGCTGGTGTAACGGCAGAGCCGCCGGTTCCACTGATCGAGGCAGGACAGCAACTCATCCACCAAAGGCAGATAGGGTCGCCAGCCATCCTCAGCGGGTAGATACAGCGGCTCGCCGGGCACCTTGGTTTCGGCCAGTTCGGCCAGAATGGCGGACGGCGCGTGCAGATTACCGTGATACACTCGACCGACTGTGTGCTGAAACGCCTGCCGCTTGTCGGTCGCCGGATGTCGCAGTTCATGCAGCCAGCGCCAGGCCCGAAACCGCAGGGTCTGGCCACGGGTGAGCCAGGCGCCCCAGATGCCCCGCGCCATCGTATAGCCGTGATCGTCTTGCGCCAGCAGCGCCAGCAACCGGCCCAGAGTCGCCTCTTCCAGCCGGGCCAGTACTCGTGGCAACCGGCGACTCTGGCCCGCCAGGGTCGCCGCCGCAGTTCGGGCCAGAGTCGCCAGCCAGTCCCGGCGTTGCGGCTGCGCCCACGCCCATAACCGCTCGCGGGTTTGCGCCGCCCAGCGCCGCACCGCCGGATCAGCCGCCTGACTGTGCAAATGCGCTACCGCCGGCATGATCCCGGCCAGCCATTGTTCAGCCTGCGCCTCCCGGCCAT
>JAJHPN010000417.1 GCA_020890855.1 Candidatus Contendibacter sp.
CGCAAACCGGCGGCCAATGCGCCACGCACGTCCATTTCAGCGTCATCGCCGACCATGACCACATCCTGCGGCGGCAGATCGAGGCTGTTGACCGCCGCCAGGAAAAATTCAGCGGACGGTTTGCCCAACACCACCGCTTCCATTTCCGCCGCATATTCCAGCGCCGCCATAAAGGCTCCGATGTCCAGATTCAGGCCGCTTTGGTTGCGGAAGTAGCGGTTGGAACCCATCGCCAGCAACGGCAGACCCTCCAGCAACAGGCGGAAACACTGATTGAGGGCCTCATAGCTAAAACCAGGGCCCGCATCGCCCAGCAGCACCGCGCCCGGCGGCGGACCCAGCAGATCGGCAAACTCGCTTTGCAGCTCAGGATGAACCAGCAGATGCGGAACCAACCGGCGGGTGATCAGATATTGGCGGGCCGCGACGGCTGGCGTGAACAGATGCTGGATCGGCGTTTCCAGACCCATGCCGGCCAGTCGGTTGACTATCGCGCTGCGAGTCAGCCGGGTGCTGTTGGTGATAAAGCGCACCGGAATGCCCGCTGCGCGCAGACTCAACAGCGCTTCGCGAGCGCCGGGCAAGGGGTAGCCGCTGACGTACAACACGCCTTCCAGATCGAGGAGAACACCGTGAATCATGCTGTTATTGGATCGTGCTGTTATCACTGAATCGGAGCTGCTGGCGGCGGCTGTCGTGGTTGGCGGGTTATTTCCAGTTCAGTCAGTATAGAAGGCGATTTGGAAAACAAGGCGGGGGATTGGCATTTGACCGAGGGCCCGTCGTTCGTCGATCCGGCGCAGAGGTGGACTGAGTATGCTCAGGCGCGGAGACGAATCAGCGGGTTGCCGTGAGGGATCGAGCGGTGGTTGGCGGAAATTCACGCCTTGCGAGCCAATAAAACCCCTCCTATAACTTTTCGCCTCGTGTAAATTTTCCTGTGATAATGATAGATGGTGGGGTCAGTCAGGCCGTCGAGTTCTTTTCAACAAATTGATATAGCTGGTTTTGGTAACGAGTGCTCACCCAAATTAGGAGGCCGCCAACCCACAGGAAATTTTGCAGGACCAATTAATTTCATGGTTTCACGCACAAGGTAAGACCTGACCCCAATCCCCGGAGAAAAATCATGATTCAACGAGCGCTCTTGCTGCTGATCCCAGCCGTTATGATCGCCACAACCTTGCCAGGCCCCGCCAGCGCCCAGGTTCATTGCCGGCGTCCCGGCGTCCCGGCGGGCTGCATCGCCCGTCCGGGTGCGGCGGCGGTGATCTATTGCACCGCTCCCGGCGTCCCTGTCGGCTGCGCCGCCCGTCCCGCCGCCACAGTCACCCCCGGTGTCGGCGCCCCAGGGATTGGAGTCCGTCCCGGCGTCGGCGTCGGCGCTCCAGGAGTCGGCGGCCCCGTAAACGGCGGTGGTCCAGTCAACCGTCGGGGGGTGCGCTGACGCCCCGACAGCCCTGTAGATATAAAATTGATGAGCGCCGCCCGCCATCTGCTCATCGTCTATCACACCCAGACTGGCCACACCCGGCGGATGGCGCGGGCAGTGCTGCGCGGGTCGCGACGGGTCGTTGAAGTGGAAACCCGGCTGAAAATGGCGCTGCGGGCTGGTCTGGATGATCTGCTCTGGGCGGATGGCTTGCTGCTCGGCACCCCGGAGAACTTTGGCTACATGTCCGGGGCGCTGAAGAACTTCCTGGATCGCACCTATTACCCGGCTCAAGGTCAGATCAGCGGTCTGCCCTATGCGGTGTTCATCAGCGCCGGCAATGACGGAACCGGCGCGTTGACCAGCATCGAGCGCATCGCGCGCGGCTACCCGCTCAAACCGGTGGCTGACCCGATCATTGCCCGAGGCGAATTGACTGCTGAGGTTCTGCAACGCTGCGAGGAACTGGGCGAAATGATGGCGTCAGGCGTAGCGTGGGGTATTTTCTGACGGAGCGGCGCTGCCGCTGGCGATTCTTCAACTTTATGCAGGGGAAAAATGATGTCCAATTCTGGGGCGATGAGCGCCACATTGAACGACCAGTCGCCATGGCGCCGCCGCTGGCTCAATACCGGCGGCGTTCTGATTTGCGGATTAGGGCTGCTCTTCGCCGGGTACGCCCAGTTTTATCTGAAGCTGGAGCCGTGTCCGTTGTGCATTTTCCAGCGATTGGCGTTGCTGGCGCTGGGCGTGGCCTTTCTGGCGGCGCTGATTCACCACCCGCTGGGTTGGGGGGCGAAAGTTTACGGGACGCTGATCGGGTTGATGGCCGGCATTGGCGCGGGCGTCGCCACCCGGCATGTCTGGCTGCAACACTTGCCGCCGGAGGAAACGCCCCGGTGCGGGCCGGGGCTGGATTACATGCTGCAAACCTTGCCGTTGAGCGAAACGCTCCGCGAAGTGCTAACCGGCGCCGGCGAGTGTGCGCGAGTAGACTGGACCTTTCTTGGCGCCAGTATGCCGGAATGGAGCCTGCTGCTGTTTATCGGCTTGGGCGCGGTGGGCGCCATCGGCAACTGGCGGTTGCGGCGCTGACCGGTTGGGCGGTGCGCCGCTGTGGATTCCAGATAGAAGCAATCGCCATCAACTGCACCGCTAACCGCAACGGATCAAGCAGATACCTACCGCCGCCGCAAATCCAAAGTACAGGGGAAATAGGGATTGGG
>JAJHPN010000246.1 GCA_020890855.1 Candidatus Contendibacter sp.
ACGTTAGGGGCGATGATGCTCCTTCTTATGTGGCCTACCTTGTTGTACTTGGCGGCATCCTCCGCAAGGGGTCACGCAAGGGGTCAAGTCTTGTCTTTTGCCAAACATGGGGCAGGCATATCTAATATCTAAACATGCTGATGATAATTAGTGAGGTGGCGCAATGAAACAGAAATATACTTATTGGAAAGACGAAGATATGTGGTTAGGCTATTTTGATGAATTTCCAGATTACTGGACTCAAGGTGAAACAGAAGAAGAATTGAAAAAAAATCTAATTGATATTTATAAGGAACTAATTAGCGGAACACTCTCGAATATCCGCCGAGTCGCTGAGATAGAAGTGTCGTGAAAAGTAAGGATTTAATAAAGAAACTTGAGGATATGGGCTGCGTTTTTATCCGTCATGGTGGCAACCACGATTGGTATCAAAATCCACACACCAAAATATCGCAACCTGTCCCTCGACATCGAGAAGTCAATGAACGCTTAACGAAACACATCATCAAGATGCTTAATAATGACGATGCCTAACTGGATCTTGTTGCACCTGACCCCGCTACGCGGGGCAGGTGAAGCAACAAAAAGGGGTCGGGTCTTGTCTTTTGCCAAACATAAGGAGTGCTCAGAGCGGGTTTTAAACCCTGCCTGAGGCGTGAACAAGCGTCGTGAAGCGTAGACCGAGAAACCGCTAGTCCAGAGGGAGGTCTCACCCTCCTGAAGCGATTTCAGCCCCGTCAGGACTTTCGCTTTTCGCCATTCCCGCGTATGCGGAAATCCAGTAACTCGTTGAAAATAATGGATACCCGCCTTCGCGGGTATGACAGAAAAAGTTAGGTCAGCAAAACCCCTGACTAAAAAGCAGGAAATCGAGGGTAATGTTCCATCAAAAAAAGATGAAAATCAATTCGTTATTGATGGACAATTCACCAGAAGTCTTATTTATGAGACCCTCAGCCCCGGTTTCCACAAGAATCTCTCGAAGAACCATAAAATCTTCAGCCGCTGTTTACCCCACCCGGAAATAAGCCTCACGTCCCGGCAGTTCCACTCCGGTCAGCCGCAACGGCAACTCGCTGTCCAGCAGCGCATTTTCACCAGCCTTGACCCGCGTCTCCATCGCCAGTTCGGGAATCAGCGCCACGCTGCGCGGCAGCCGCTTCTCCACCAAAATGCCTTCGCCCTGCCATTGCGGATGCTGCTGAAGATAAACCAGGGTCCAGTGCTCACGGGACAGGCGCTCGGCCCGCCGCACCCCCGCCGCCGCCGCTTCCGCCGCGCCGACCCGTTCGATGATCGCCTGGGCGTCCAGCGGCTCGCCGCCACGCAGCAGGATTCGCAACTGCTGATGCGTCACCAGATCGAGATAGCGACGCAGCGGACTGGTGACCTGGGCATACGCCTCCAGCCCCAGTCCACCGTGTGGCCCCGGCAGACTGCGATACTGGCGCGGTCGCAGGCTGCGGCGCAGGGCGTACATCGCCGCCAGGCTGGCCGGTTGCCGGTCAGGAATGTCTGCCGCCGCCTCCTGGGTCGCAAACGGAAACGGCAGCCCCTGGGCCAGCGCAAACCGGGCCGCCGCCTCGCCGGCCATCAGCATCGCCTCAGCCACCAGCTTCCGGCTTTGTAACCGGGGCAACGGTTTGATGCTCACCTGACCGTTATTCACCGCCATTTTCACTTCCGGAAGGTCGATGAAAACGGCGCCGTTAGCGCGACGACGCGCCTGATGGCGTTCGGCCAGCTCATGCAGGCGGCGAAATGGCTCCTCATCCAGCCGCATTTCCACTGCCTCATAGCTCAGCCGCTGCACTCGCACCCAGCTTGGCGTGATTTCTACGTCGGTGACTACGCCGTCCGCATCCAGGCTTAAACCGAAGGACAGCGCCGGCGACACCTCGATTAAACCCAGCCCCAGGCGAGGAATCACCGCCGCCGGCAGCATCGGGATGGTGGTTTCCGGCAGATAAAGGGTTGCGCCCCGCGCCCGCGCCTCAAGATCGGCAAGACTGTCCGGCGTCACCAGCGCAGCGGCGTCAGCGACATGCACCCACAACCGGTCGCCATCCAGGCTGAGCGCATCGTCAGGATCGAGATTGCCTTCATCATCAATGGCAAAGGCCGGCAGTCCGGTCAAATCCCGGCGCGGTTCATTCGGTAAATCCGGCACATCCATCATCGGCAGCGTCAAGGTCGCTTTCACCCGGCGCGGCCAGGGATTGATCGTCCCGTCCCAGTGCTTGAGCCGCAACAGCAGCGCGTGGGCGCTGTCCGGCGTCTGGTTGACCTCCAGCGCCTGCAACACCCGGCTCTGCTCGCGTTCGCCCCAGGCCACTTCCTCGACTTCCTGCAACCAAGGCGCATCCTGCGCCGCGCAGCGGCCAGCCCGCGCCCGTTGCAGGAAGCCATTCCAAGCCTCCCGCTCCGCCGCTTTCGCCTCCCGCAACGCTCGTTCCTGCGCGGCGTCCGCCAGGGAACGGGCGGTGATCGCCTCGGGCGTTCCGTGGAAATACAAGCCTTCGTCCACCAGTCGCCAGGCGGTCCAGGCGGTGACGGGCGTGTAGTCGCCGCACACCAGTTCCGCCAGTTCCGCCAGGGTGGTCTGGCCGCCGTCCAGTAATTCACAGGCCGCCTCCGCTTCTGCCGCGCCGACCGGCGCAGCGGCGACTTCACGCAGGGCGCGCACCGGACCAGGATGCAGCAGCGCAATGTCCTTGGGCCGAACCCGCAGGGTCCGGCCATCCTCCAGTTCAATCTCCAGTTTGTCGCCGAGCGTGACCACGCGGGCCGGACCATTCTTGTACAGCGCCAGACTGTGTTGCGGGATATTCATCGGACCTCGGAACGGGGCAAAGTAAGCCGGTAGGTCAGCCATCGGCGGGAATGGCGCAAAGCATAGCAAAGGTTGTCTGCGATCCCACCAAGCCGGCGATAGCGAAACCGGACGGCGAACGCTCACGCTTCATGGGGCAAAATCGTCTCCCAATCATGCACCCAGTCGACGAAAACCCGCTCGCTCACCTGAAAATCCAGATTCATGATGGCCTGATCGTCTTCGTTGAAAAACTGGGTCGTGGCCAACAGCTCGCCGCTATCCAGGCGGATCATCAAATCCACGGTGCTGCCCTTATAGACCACTTCCTCGACCGCCGCCGGCAACAGCGACGCCCGCTCCTCGGCGCTGCCTTCCTGTTCGCGCCAGATCCGCAAATCTTCGGGCCGAATCAGCACATTGACCCGATCGCCAGTCGCAAAGGCAAACCGGGACTTCAGATTGACCACCCGGTCATGCAAGCGGATGTCGTAGCGGGGCGGGTCAGCGGCCACGATGCGGCCCGACAGATTATTGATTTCACCAACAAAGCGGGCCACGAACAGATTGACCGGGGTTTCGTAGATCTGCCGGGGCGTACCGAGTTGCTCGATGCAACCGGCGTTCATCACCGCCACCCGGTCGGACATTGACAGCGCCTCTTCCTGATCATGCGTGACGAAGATGAAGGTGATCCCCAACCGGCGCTGCAATTGCTTGAGCTCAAGCTGCATCGCCTTGCGCAGCTTGTAATCCAGGGCGCTGAGCGGCTCGTCCAACAGCAGCACCTGGGGCCGGTTGACGACCGCCCGGGCGATAGCGACACGCTGCTGCTGGCCGCCGGACAATTGCCCCGGCTTGCGCGCCGCCAGTTCGTCCAGCTTGACCATCCGCAGCGTATCCATGACCTGCTCGCGCAACGCCGCGCCTTTCATCCGCTTGAGACGGGGACCGAAGGCCACGTTTTCAAACACCGTCAGGTGCGGAAACAGCGCATAGCTTTGAAACACGGTATTGACATGGCGCTGCTCCGGCGGCACGGTTCGCAAATCCTGGCCGCTGATGTAAATCTCACCGCCGTCCGCAGGTTCGAACCCCGCCAGCAACCGCAGGATCGTGGTCTTGCCGCAGCCGGATGGCCCCAGCAGCGTCAAAAATTCCCCTGCATGCACTTGCAGGTTGATATTGCGCAACACCGGGTTTGCCCCATAGGCTTTGGAAATATTCCGTAATTCAATCACCGGTTCGCTCATTTCGCCTCCTATGATTTAATCAGGACATCGTATTCCGGCTCATTCTCAAACCCGATCCCGCATATCCTTAAAGGTATGATCATGCATCCATCCCATTCCAGAGATCTAACGCAATGTCTGGAACAGCTCAACCGGATTGGCATTGCCCTGTCCCGGGAACGCGATAACTCCAAGCTGCTGGAAACCATCCTGATCGCGGCCAAGCGACTGCTGAACGCCGATGGCGGCACGCTCTACCTGCTGGAGGAAGAGAGCCGGACTTTGCGCTTTGAGGTGCTGCGCAACGATTCGCTGCAACTCCACATGGGCGGCACGAGCGGCCAGCCGATCCCGTTCTCGCCGATTCCGTTGTACACCCCGGACGGTCAGCCGCAGACCGGCATGGTCGTGACTTACGCCGTATTGCACGATACGACGGTCATGATCGATGACGCCTATGCCGATCAGCACTTCGATTTCTCCGGAACCCGGCGTTTCGACCAGAAGACCGGCTATCGCTCCCGTTCTTTCCTGACCGTACCCATGAAAAATCACGAAGGGCTGATTATCGGCGCCTTCCAGTTGCTCAACGCCCTTGATCCGGAAACCGGCCAGGTGCGGACTTTCTCGCCGGATGACCGGCAACTGGCCGAATCGCTGGCGTCCCAGGCGGCGATCGCCCTGACTAATCACCAGTTGCTCGATCAGTTGCAAAGCCTGTTTGAAGGCTTGATCCAGCTCATCAACACCGCCATTGACCACAAATCGCCTTACACCGGCGCACACTGTCAGCGGGTGCCGTTGCTCACCATGATGATCGCCGCCGTCGCCAGCCGTTCCGAGCGGGGACCGCTCAAGAATTTTCGCCCAACGCCTGAGGAACTGTATGAACTCAAGATTGCCGGGCTATTGCACGACTGCGGCAAGATCGCCACGCCAGTGCATGTGGTGGACAAGGCGACCAAGCTGGAAACCCTGTTCGACCGGATTGCCCTGGTCGATGCCCGGTTCGAGGCGCTCAAGCGGGATGCCGAAATCGATCGGCTGAAAGGCCAGCTGGCGGCCCTTGAACGCGGCGATCCGGCGGCGATCCCGGCGCTGGAGCAGCGCTTTCAAGAGCAGTTGGCCGCACTGGCGGATGACCGGGAGTTTTTACGCCACACCAATATCGGCGGCGAATTCATGGATGCAGCGGCGCAAGAGCGGGTGCGACGGATTGGCGCCCGGCGCTGGGTGGGGCCGGATGGGCAGGAAGGCCCCTTCCTGTCCGACGAGGAAATCGACAATCTCTGCATTGCCCGAGGCACTCTGAACGCCGCCGAACGGGTCATTATTCAGGAGCATGTGACCCTGACCATGCAGATGCTGGAGGCTCTGCCGTGGCCGAAGGCGTTGCGCCGGGTTCCCGAATACGCCGGCAGCCACCATGAGAAGCTCAACGGGGGTGGCTACCATCGCGGCCTGAATGAATCGTCGCTGCCGCTGCCGGCGCGGATGATCTGCCTGGCCGATGTGTTTGAAGCCTTGACCGCCGGCGACCGCCCTTACAAGCCCGGCAAACTGCTCAGCGAAACACTGTTCATTCTTGGGCGGATGGTGCAAAGCCACGAAATTGATCCTGATCTGTTCGACATTTTTATCCGGGAGGGCGTCTGGCTGGACTATGCCCGGAAGTATTTGCAGCCAGAACAGATCGATGAGGTGGACCTCAGCCGGATTCCAGGCTACGTCCCCTGAGTCCAGCGCCGTAAGCATTCAGTCCCCTCTCGCCCAACCCCTTTCCCGCCAGCGGGCGAGGGGAGTGAACGGTTACCCAGCGCCTTTTCAGGATATCGCCATGCACATCTACAAGAGCGGCTCCGCTCTGAGCGAATTGACCGACCGGTTCCGGCAAATCCCGTTCCTGAAGGGATTTACCGCCCATCAGCTCAAAGAAATTCTTAACGCCAGCCGGATGATCACTTATGAGGCGGACGAGTTGATCATTCCCGAAGGCGTGTTCGGGGATCGGCTGTATGTGCTGTTGAGCGGCAAGGTGCGGGTGACCAAGAACCGGATGCCGGTCGCAGTGCTGGATCAGTCCGGGGAAGTGTTCGGCGAACTCTCTGCGCTCGGCGATGAAACCCGCACCGCTTCAGTTTTCGCCACCGAAACGACCTGGTGTCTGGAACTCAATCCGGGGGCTCTGCAAAATCTGCCGCCGGCGGAGCGCGACGCCTGTTATGCGCTGCTGTACCGATTCATCGCCCAGGTGATTGCCGAGCGGCTGAGAAAAACCACGGATGAGCTGGCGATGGCCGCCAGGGAGCTGGAAACCACCCGGCGCAAACTGGCTGAATTGCGGCGCAATGCCGGGCAGGAATCCTTCGATGAGGCGCTCGATCTGGCGATTGACCAGCTGCGGCGCACCAAGGAAAAACTGACGCAGTTGGGACGTGAAGCGGAAGCGCCAGCGCCAGTCCCAGCGGTTGAGTGACGCCAGATCCGGCGATGTAAAAACCTGCTTGCCGGCGATCATCCACTGAATCGATCTTATCGATCTTAACGCTGGCAGCGCGGGCAGTAGTACGTCGCCCGCTGACCGATCCGGCAGCGCTGGATCGGCTCGCCGCAGACGGCGCAAGGCAAGGCGCGGCGGTCATAAACCCGTAACGCCTGCTGAAAGTACCCGGGTTCGCCATCGCCGCCGACAAAATCGCGCAGAGTTGTGCCGCCCTGCCGAATCGCCTCATCAAGAATCGTCCGAATCGCCGCCGCCAGTCGGTCGCATTCCGCGCGGGTCATCTGTCCGGCCGGACGCAGCGGACTGATCCCCGCCGCAAACAGCGATTCATTGGCGTAGATATTGCCAACGCCGACCACGATATGGTGATCCATGATGAACGCCTTGGCGGCCAGGGTTCGGCCTTGCGCCCGCTGCTGGAGATAGCCGCCGGAGAAAACCGGATCAAACGGTTCAGGACCCAGCGTCTGCAGCAAGGGATGCTGTTCCGGTGGTTCGGTCGTCCACAGCACCGCGCCGAATCGGCGGCTGTCGTTGAAACGCAGGCAATGCCCATCCGCCAGCAGCACATCGACATGATCATGTTTCTGGAGCGGCGTCGCGGTCGGCAGGATCCGCAACCGGCCGGTCATCCCCAGATGGAACAACGCCGTTCCGGCATCCGTCCGCAGCAGTAGATATTTGGCGCGGCGCTCCACCCGCCGGATGACTTGCCCTGGCAGCAGGGCCGCCAGCGCCTCTGGCGTCGGCCAGCGCAGCCGGGGTTGCCGCACGATCACTTGAATCACGGTCTGGCCAATCAGATGCGGCGCAATTCCCCGGCGGACGGTTTCGACTTCGGGCAATTCGGGCATTAGTCGCCGCTCCTTGCGTTCGGCGGCAGCGGTTCGATGACCGGCGCCAGAAAGCCCGCCGCGCTGCTGGTCAGCAACAGATACAGATGGTCGGGGCAGAGATGGACGCGGTCGGCAATGTGCAGATAACGCCGGTCATCGGTCGGGGCGCTGCCGCCGAAGCCGATTTCCCGGTCATTGAGCCACAATCGCAACGGGGGCGGATCGAGGCGCAGCATTTTCAGATCGATCGCGCCGGCTGGATACTGCACCGGGCAATGCGCCTCGGCCAGTTGCAGGATCGGGTTAATCAGCACCTGATTCGCCAGTCCTGCGCTGGGCGCGGTCATTCGCCACTGATCGCCGCGCCGCTCAAACGCCAGGGTGTCCTGCCCCCGACGTTCGACCCGGATGCGTTCAATTTGGGCGGGAACCAGATTCAGCAAGGGCGAAACCACCGGCGCCCACCCTGGTTCCAACCACGTCAGCGTAGCCAGGCCACTGACTGCGCCCAGCAATCCCAGATTCAGCCAGCGCCGCCGGCTCAGCGCGTTCACGATCAGCGCCGCCGCCGGTAGAACCCGATCAGCCAGCCGCTGATCAAGAGGGTCCCCGGCAACCCGATCAGAAATACGCCAGCGATCAGCGCCAAGGCTTGATCCGACAGGTTCAGGTTCGGATCGGGCGCGGCCCGGGGGCGAACGGCGATCAGCGCGTCATCCAGGGTCAGCCAGTTCAGGAGATTCAGCCCCAACTGGAGATTGGCCCCGTTGCCGAGATAGGTGTTGGTCAGAAAATCGCCATCGCCGGTGACCACGATTCGTTGCTCCGAATCAGGAGGGCGCGGACGGGACAGGGCCACGCCAACCAGCAGTGGGCCCGCCCGCTCGGTGGTGTCAGGATCAAACCGGCTGGAATCGCTCAACGCCCCGATTTCAGTCCAGGCTCGGGACTGGCTTTCCAGCAGCACCGCTGCTTTCCAATCCGCCGGCGACGAAAGCTCCAGCGCCACCGCTTGCGGCAGCAGTGCAGGAGCGCGCAACGACGCCGTGATCGGATGCGGGCCGTAATCAGCGATAGGGATGAAAGCGGGACTGCTGATGCCCAGCTTGGGCGCGTCGGCGTCCACCACCATTCCCGGCAGCGCGGCGACGCCCAGCGCCGCCGCCAGCGGGCGCCAGCCAGACGGCTCCTGCGGCTCCCGCAACCAGAGCAGATTGCCCCCCTGTTTGACATAATCCAGCACCGCCTGAACTTCCGCTGGTGGCAACGGCAGTTGCGGACTGGCGATGACCAGCGCGATGGTTGCAGCGGGAATGTGCGGTTCTTTGGCCAAATCCAGCAACCGGGACTGAATCCCGATCTTTTCCAGCTCCCGGCCAAAGCTGCCCAAATCGTGATTGGCGACGCCGTCCGGCTTGCGCTCGCCATGACCGGTCAGGAACTGCACCACCCGTTCCCGGCCGCGACTCAGCCGTTGCAAGGCCTGGGTCATGGCCTGCTCGCCGAGTCGCTGCACTTTCTCGCCGCGCCCGCGATAATCGATGTACAGCTCCCCGTCCAGAGTCAGCCCCAGTTCGCGCACCCGATCCGGCAGCAGATCGGGATTGACGAACACCAGGGTTAAATCCAGCTTATAGCGCTGATAACGACCAACCAACCGGCGAATGGCCTCGCGCAAGGTGGGGGTCTCGCGGGCGTAAGCGGTCACCCGAACCGGCCCGTCCATCCCGGCCAGCAGGGTTTGACTGGCTTCAGACAGGGTGTTGCGCTGACCGTAGCTCCAGTCGGACTGCAGCGCATAGCGCTGGCTCAACCCGGCCAGAAGACCCAGCGTCAGAAAGAACAGCAGCAAAAACAACAGATGATTGCATCTGAGCCGTTGACGGGTGGAACACTGGCGGATAAAAAAATTGAGGCGCATGGACAAGTCCGGTCAGTCCCGCAGCCGCAGATCGTCAACCCGGCGGATCGCCAGACCGAGAAACAGCGCGCTGAACAACAGGTAATAAGCCAGATCGGCGCTGTTGACCAGCCCCAGCAGCAGGGCGTCGTAATGCCGCAATGGCGACAGGTAGCCAAACAGCCGGTGGGTGGTTTCCTGCAAATCCACGACCCACAATCCCAGCAACAGCGCGAAGGTGGCGGCGGCGGCGGCGATCGGTTGCACGGTCAGGGTCGATAAATACAGCCCGGCGGCGGCGAACCCGGCCGCCAGCAGGCCCAGACCCAGCAGCCCCGCCAGCAATTTGCCGACATCGAGAGTTGCGCCGAGAGCCAGCGACAACGGCATCAACCCGGCCAAACCGGCCCCGACCCACAGAAACAATACTGCGCCCAGATACTTGCCCAGCACCATATCGACGGCGCTCACCGGCGCGGAGAGCAGCAGATCGAGCGTACGGGCGCGGCGTTCCACGCTAAACAGGCGCATGGTCGCCAGCGGCGTGATCAGCAACAGGCTCCAGGCGGCGATCCGGAACAGTGGCGCAGCCACCAGATCGGTGACGCCAGGCGCGTTTTCCACCCCGGCCAGCCGCCCTTGCAAGGCCTGGAAGTCCTGAACCAGCAGCAGAAAAATCCACGCCATCAACCCTTGCTGCGCCGCCAGCACCGTCCAGGCCAGCGGCGACAGAAACAGGCTGCGCCATTCGCGGGCCGCAATCGTGAGAATCATTCGGTGACCTCCCGGTCCAGGGTCAGCTTGACGAAAAGCTCCTCCAGACTCTCCCGTTCCGGAGTCAATTCCCACAAGTCCCAACCGTCGTCATAAGCCAGCTCAACCAGCAGCCGATGCAACAACGCGCCGGGGGCGTGATGAATCCGGAACCGGCCATCGCCGAGTTCTTCGACCCGCTCTACGCGCGGCAATTGCGCCAGTTCGGCGACCGGCGGCGGCGCGTTCAGGCCGATCAGCAGGCTGGCCGAGGGCCGTTCCTGCTCCAGTTCGACCAGGGCGCCGGCATACGCCAACCGTCCGGCCCGCAGGATGTGGACATGAGTGCAGGTGGTCTGTACTTCCGCCAGCAGATGGGTAGACAGAATCACACCCTGTTTCCGGCCCAGTTCGCGGATCAGGGCGCGAACGCCCTGAATCTGGATTGGGTCCAGACCAATGGTCGGCTCGTCCAGAATGATGAGCGGCGGATTATGAAGGATAGCCTGGGCCAGCCCGGTCCGCTGTTGATAGCCCTTGGACAGGTTGCCGATCAGCCGCTTGCCGACTTCGGTCAGCCCGCAGCGCTCCTTGACCTGCGCGACCGCCGGGCGACTGGCGAC
>JAJHPN010000321.1 GCA_020890855.1 Candidatus Contendibacter sp.
CGGAAATCGCCGCCACTCCGGAAGCAGAACGGTCCCCGTTGTTTGGCGGCGGCAAGTCCTGGGTGCAGAGCGTCACCACCCTCGCCACCCCGCATGATGGCGCCAGTCTCGCCACCGGGATCGACCATCTGCTGCCCTTCGCCCGCAATGCGCTACTGGGTATTGCCACGCTGACCGGCATCGAAGCGGAGCGGCTGCCCTATGATTTCAAGCTGGATCAATGGGGTTTGCGCCGCGCCCCGGCTGAATCCTTCACTGCTTACCTGAGCCGGGTGGAGCGCAGTCCGATCTGGCGCTCCCGCGACATCAGCGCCTGGGACCTCAGTCCCGACGGAGCGCGGGAACTCAATCGGCGTTTTCCGGCCCAGCCGACGGTGTACTATTTTTCCTGGGCGGCGGCGGCGACTGCGCCGCTCTGGCCGACGCAGCATCAGGTTCCGCTCCCGACCATGCTGCCGCAGTTGTGGGGAACTGCGCTGTTTATCGGCGCTTACACCCGCGACGAGCCGGGGCAGGTCGTGATTGACGCCAGTTGGTGGGAGAATGACGGCGTGGTCAACACCCGCTCGATGGCCGGCCCAACGCTGGATTCCCCGGATCGCCTGGTTGCCGGCGCCGGTCAGCCGCCGCAAAAGGGGGTCTGGAATAATCAGGGGGTATTGGCCGGATGGGATCACCTGGATCTGGTCGGGATTGGCTCGCTGCGCGACATCAGCGGCTGGTATCTGCGCCTGGCGAAGTCGCTGGCGGCGTTGCCGCGCTGAAAGCGGTCCAGAAGTTTGGCTATAGCGGGGACTCACTTTAGAACGCCATGAAAACCGCCCATTGCCCTTCCTGCGGCGCCGCCATCACTTTCCAGTCGGCAGTTTCGATTCTGACGGTCTGCGCCTACTGCAAAAGTACGTTGATCCGCCATGATCTGGACCTGGAAAACCTCGGCGTCATGGCGGAGCTGTTGCCCGACCCTTCGCCGATCCGGTTGGGAACCGAAGGGATCTACCGTAAAACTCGGTTCACCGTAGCCGGCCGGATTCAGTTGCGCTACAGCCAGGGCTTGTGGAACGAATGGTATTTGCTGTTTGAAAACCAGCGCGGCGGCTGGCTGGGCGAAACGCTGGGCAATTACTCGATCACGTTCATTGTCCAGCCGCCCGAACCGCTGCCGCCTTTCGCCGAACTGCGGGCTGGCCATCGGCTAACGCTCAAGGGGCGCGCTTTTCAGGTCGCCAATATCGAGAACGCCCGCTGCATCGCTGGCGAGGGTGAATTGCCGATCCGGGTCGGCCCTGGCTACGAGGCGCCGGTGGTGGATTTGCAGGCGAGCGGCGGGGTGTTCGCCACGCTTGACTACAGTGAAGACCCGCCGCTGGTGTTTATCGGTGAGCAGGCGCGCTTCGACGATCTCCACCTGAGCCGGCTGCGCGAAGTCATGCCGGTGGGTTGGAATCCCGACGCCGGCATTCAGGCCCGGTCCTTCCAGTGTCCGGGGTGCGGCAGTTCTTTGACCATCCGCGCCCAGGGTTATACCGACACCCTGGCTTGCGGAACCTGTGGTTCGATCATTGATATTGCCGATCCCAATTTTCGCATCCTCGCCAAATTCAACGCACAGGTCGTTCACCAACCGCTGATTCCGCTGGGCGCGCACGGCCAGTTCCAAGGGACTGACTACGAGGCCATTGGTTATTTGCGGCGGCGGTTCAGGGTAGAAGGGATCGACTATGAATGGAGCGAGCATCTGCTGTTTCACCGCGAGCAGGGATTCCGCTGGCTGGTGGAATATAACGGTCACTGGAATCTGGTTCACACCCTCGCCGAGCCGCCCTTGGTGAGCGGTTATGGGGTAATGGCGACGGCGGTTTATCAGCAGCAACGCTACCGATCCTTCCAGTCCGCCGCCCCGGAAGTCAGCTATGTCCTGGGTGAATTTTACTGGCGGGTGCAAGTCGGCGAACGCTGCGAAGTCATTGACTATATTGCTCCGCCGTTCCAGCTCAGCGTAGAGCGCACTGAAAAGGAAATCATCTGGTCGCAGGCGGAATATGTCGAGCCGGAGGCGATCAGAACCGCCTTCCAGTTGGCATCGCCTTTGCCGGCCCGCATCGGGATTGGGGCTAATCAACCCTCGCCTTATGACGCCCAGCGACCCAAATTTCGGCGGTTGCTCTGGCTGTTTCTGGCGCTGTTGATTGGCGGCCAGATCGTGACGGCGGCGCTCTCCTCAAATGAACGAGTGCATCAGCAAACCCTGGTGTTCAACGCCGAAACCAAGGACAAAACGCTGACCTCCGAGCCGTTCGCTCTCAGCGGCAGAACATCGAATGTGGCGATTGACATGGCGACCAATCTCAATAACCACTGGCTTTATCTGGAACTGGCGCTGATTGAGCGCAACACGGGCGCCAGTTATGCCATCAGCCGCGAACTGGGCTATTACGAGGGGGTGGATGAGGGTGAGCGGTGGTCGGAAGGCAGCGCCAGCGATGAGGCAGTGCTATCCGCAATTCCAGCCGGCATTTATTACCTGAGTGTCGAGGGTGAATTGCCGCCAGCCTCCCCAGCGGTGGCCTGCACCCTCACGGTTTTCCGCGATGCGCCCAGTTGGAGCAATTTCTTTCTGGCGCTGCTGGGCTTATTGCTGTTCCCGATCCTGTTCCGCTGGCGGGCATGGGCCTTTGAGCGCAGCCGCTGGGCGGAGAGCGATCACAGTTCCTCCGGCCACGACGAGAGGGAGGACGACGATGATGAATAAACCACCGCCAGTGAGGACGCCACGCTGATGCTATACCGGAGCTACCTGATCAGCGGCCTGCTGATTCTGGCGCTGTTCGCTACGGCGCAATACCGGGGCTGGAGTGTATTCAGCGCCAGTGAGGCAAAAAGTCCACCGGGAACAGCGCGGGGGGTTTACCACAAATAAGCGCCAGCGCCCCTCGCTGAATTGGGTAGTGCGCTAAAGGCGGGTATTTCCGTCACTGGCCCAGATTATGCGTAAAAGGAACCTCGTTTAACCCATTGATATAACCGACGTTACGCCAATAGCACTGGGGAGAAGCTCAGCGAGGTCGCCCATATCCCCTTCTACTTCAGAGCTACTGCGGTCCGCTGATTTTGCGCGGCGTCGACCAGCAAATCGGGCGGTTCGACCGTCTGGTCCAGGCCGTCAATGATCGGCGTCGCACAACCTGTTCAGCCAACCGATTGTTCAGATCGCCTGTGGCAGGCCGACGGCAATGCGCTGCGGACTGACATTCGGGCTAGGTACGAATAGCGCCCAGTTCGCCGGCAATCTTGATAAATTCCTGATCCGGCACCGGGCGGGAGAAGTAGAAGCCTTGCGCATATTCGCAGCCCAGGCGCCGGAGCAAAGCCAGTTGATCCGCGTCCTCGACCCCCTCCGCCACCACCTGAAGGTGCAGGTTGGAGGCTATCGCCAGCATAGCTTCCACCAGTGAACGATCATTGGCGTTGGAGACGATATCGCGCACAAAGGCGCGATCAATCTTGATTCGATCGATGGGAAACAACTTCAGATAGGCCAGTGAGGAGTAACCGGTGCCAAAATCGTCAATGTCCACGCGGATACCCAATGCTTTGACGGCTTTCAGCCACCGCTGGGCTTGGAATGTGTCGCTGATCAGCACACTTTCGGTAATTTCAAAGGCCAGCCACTTCGGATGAAGATCATAGCGTTGAAGCAGCGCCTGCACCGCCTCCACCGTCAGGCCGCGCAAAATTTGGATGCTCGATACATTGACCGAGATCGGGACGCACAAGCCGATCTGGCGCCATTGCCCAATCGTCTGGCATACCCGCTTCAGTACCCAGAAACCCACTTCCCGGATGAGGCCGGTTTCCTCGGCCAGCGGAATAAAATCGTTCGGTGGGATTAGCCCGCGCTGTGGATGTCGCCAGCGCACCAGCGCTTCAGCGCCGACCAGACCACCACTGATTACGTCAAGGATCGGCTGGTAGTACACCATCAGTTCCTCGCGATCCAGGGCGAGTCGCAGATCAGCCTCCAGGGAGGCATGCAGCAAAATCTGCTCGGTCATGGCCGATTCGTATTGCCGGTAGGTGTTGCGCCCAGCCGTCTTGGCCTGATACATCGCCAGATCGGCGTAGCGCAGTAGGGTAGCTGCATCGGTGTCGTGGTCAGGGTACAGCACGATCCCAATGCTGACCCCGATGTAAATGACGTTGCCGTTCAGGTGAAATGGCTCCGCAATCCGCCCGATGATTTTCTCGGCCAGAGCGTGGGCATCCCGGTCATGGGTCATATCCATCAGCACCAGCACGAATTCATCGCCGCTGTAGCGGGCTACGGTATCGGTTTCACGGACACAGTTCTTCAACCGCTCGGCAGTCTGATGCAACAGGGCGTCACCACAGGTGTGTCCCAGGGTATCGTTGACCTGCTTGAAACGGTCGAGGTCCAGAAACATCAACCCGACCCGCCGATTGTGACGGTTCGCCTGCTTGAGCGCCTGATCAATGCGTTCGTGCAACAGGTTGCGATTGGGCAGGCCAGTGAGCGGATCATAATTGGCATGAAAAAAAAGCTTCTGTTCCGATAGCTTGCGTTGGGTAATGTCACCAAAGAAGGCGACATACTGGACAGTCCGCCCGTCCGGGGCGCGAATCTCCTTGATGGATACCCAGGTCGGATAGGTCCGTCCACTTTTGTGGCGTTGCCACATCTCGCCGGACCACCGTCCGTTTTCGGTCAGAATCTGCCAGAACTGGGCGTAGAATAGCGCGTCATGATGCTCCGATTTCAACAGGCGCGAGGTTTGACCGATCGCTTCTTCGGGAGCGTAACCGGTGATGTGGGTAAAAGCGGGATTGACCGATTGAATCACTCCCGTAGCGTCGGTGACCATAATCGCGTCCGCTGCGGTCTGGAACACGGTATCGGCCAGCCGCAGCCGCTCCTCATTTTGCTTGCGCTCGGTGATATCCAGGATGGCGCTGATGACGCCAGGTTCATCCGATCCGGGCGGGATAAACGGCGCCCAGTGGATGATGACCGAGCGTTGCTCCTGGCTGGAACTCAGCATTTCGGCTTCATAAATCTGTGGACCTGGCCGGTTAGGGGATGCCGGACCCAGCGGTTTAGGTATCCGCTGCCCGCTAAACAGGGCTTCAAAGGCTGGGTTGCAGATCAGGGCGCGGCCTTGGGCATCCTCGACCCGGATCGGCACAGGCGTGGTTTCGACCAACGCCCGCTGAAAAGCCGCCTGCGCCGCCACTTCCCGCAGAGCAGCGCTGGCGCGCAGCACATAGCGCACCCGCTGGACCAGAATGGGGCCGATGATCGGTTTGACGATGAAATCGGTAGCGCCCACCTCATAAGCGTGTTGGATGGATTGCGCGTCGTCCAGCCCAGTCATCATCACAATGGGTGTCCATGCCCCCACTGGCGCTTGGCGTAACCGCTCGCAGGTGGCGAATCCATCCCATCCGGGCATGATCACATCCAGCAGGATGAGATCAGCGCCGGTTGCGGCAAATTGTCGGAGCGCCGCCTGACCATTGTCCGCCTCGTGCACCACGAACCCGTCCTGCTCCAGAATTTCGCGGGCGATCAGACGCATCATCGGGTCATCGTCCACCACCAGAATGTTCGCGATTTCGTTATTCAACGGTTATTGTCCCTTCCAGCACGGCGTGCAGGGCAGTTTCCACCCGGTTAAACTCCGCACGCAAGGTCTGAATTTGCCCGGCGGTCTGCTCGGGCTGCCCGGCGCGGGCGGCGGTTTCGATTGCGCAGCAGTGGGTAGCGAAGTCCAGCGCGCCGATGTTTGCGCTACTGGATTTCAGGGTGTGCGCCGCGCGCAGCAGGAGTTCCCGCTGATCGTCCGCATACGCGGTTTCAATCGCGCCTACCAGTTGCGGGGCGTTGTTCAGGTAAATGCCAATGATTTGGGCCAGGAAGTCGGGCTTGCGCGGCGTTTGCAAGGCGCGCAGCGCCGTCAGCGTCGCCGGATCGAGCACGGCCGCCGCCAGCTCCGCTCGCGCGCCGAGCGCGGCGGTCGCCGCCGCCGGCACCCAGCGCTGGAGCATCGCCGCCAGTGCTTGCTGAGTAAAAGGCTTGGCCAGGAAATCATCCATGCCGCTGGCTAAACAGACGTCCCGATCCCCGTCCAGGGCGTTGGCGGTCACGGCGATGATCGGAATCCGTTCGCCGCCATTGGCTTGTTCCTGGGCGCGCCACTGCCGGGTGGTTTCGAAACCGTCCATGTCCGGCATCTGACAGTCCATTAACACCAGGTCATAGCGGGCGACGCTCAGCGCCTGGAGCGCTTCACGGCCGTTCTCCGCGACCTCGGCCCGATAACCCAGATTTTCCAGCATACATAAAGCCACTTGCTGATTTACCGGATTGTCTTCCGCCAGCAGCACCCGGATTGCTGGATGGCGATCCGGGTCATCCCGCTGCATCGGCGCAAGAGACTGGACATGGGGTGAGTCGCAACCGCTGCGAACCTTATCCGAGGGTTCCAACGCCACCGTAAAGCGGAAGGTCGAACCGTGACCGGGCGTACTGTCCACCTGGATCGTTCCGCCCATCAAGTGGACCAGCTGTTGGGTGATCGCCAGCCCCAGGCCGGTGCCGCCAAAGCGGCGGGCGTGGGAGCTGTCGGCCTGGGAAAAGGCTTTGAATAATTGGGTTTGCACCTCGGGTTCAATGCCGATGCCGGTGTCGCGCACCGCGCCGCGCAGCACCACCGCCGCTCCGGCTGTCGCTTCGCACTCCAGATCGACGGTCACTTCGCCGCGCTCGGTGAATTTGATCGCATTGCCCACCAGGTTCACCAGGATTTGCCGCAGCCGGTGTGGATCTCCCCGCACCGCCCAGGGCGCCTTTGACCCCATCTGGCAAGTCAGGTCCAGACCTTTGCGCTGTGCCGGGTCCGCCAGCAGGTCTCCGACGTCTTTCACGATTTCGCGGGGATCAAAATCAATCCGCTCCAGCTCCAGCCGCCCGGCTTCGATCTTGGAGAAGTCCAGGATGTCGTTGATGATCGCCAGCAGCGCTTGCCCCGAGCTGTGGATCGTCGTCGCGTAGCGCCGCTGGGTCGGGGTCAGTTCGGTGCTCAGCAACAGTTCGTTCATGCCCAGCACCCCATTCATCGGGGTGCGAATCTCGTGGCTCATCGTCGCTAGAAATTGCGACTTCGCCCGGCTCGCCGCCTCCGCCACATCCCTGGCGGCCAGAGCAGCTTCCCTTGAAGCAGTCATGTCCTTGACTAGCATCTCATTTTCAAAGCGTAGTCGTAGACAGTCAGCGATGTTTAGCCGATAGCGGTCTGCGCTGACGATCAGGGCGTACAGTTGCAGGAGAGCGGTAATGGCGATGACCAGATCAATGAATTCGCCCTTTAGAATGAACAAGAGGCTCATGGGTAACAAAACTGCTCCGGCGAAGAGCGGAAACGCCCCTCGTACCGGCGCTTGCAGGGGCATCGCGCCCGAACACATGCCCAACAGGATAAGGCACAGAAAGATCTCGCGGTGGCTGTCTCCAACAGGATAGAACCAGACCCCGCCGCCGCCCCAGACGACGCCGGACAGCAGAGTGCTCAATCGGGTCCAGCGTTCCCAGACAGCCACGCCGATGGCTGTTTCAGTTTGTTTCAATCGGGAAAATCGCCAACTTAGACCCAATCTTAAGCCAGCGACGACGATGGCTAGGGAAAACCAGAGGAGCAGATACAACCGATCTTCAATTGGCCAAAGCACCAATATCGTCAGACTGGCCGTGAATAAGGTCATCGCTTGACTGACCGGCGTGTTGCGATCAAACAGCCGTAATCCCTCCACTGCGACGCAGTGAGGGATATCTTTGGTTTCGGCGGTTTCGGGCTGGGTCAATAAAGTGGCTCCTCCCGGTGTCAGGCGTGTCATGACATTGCGTGAGCTAACCTTCCAACACGGCGCGCAGAGCGGCATCGACCCGATTGAAGGCCAGACGCAAAGTTTGAATCTGCTCATCAGCCCGTGTTGGCTGCCCGGCGCGGGCGGCAGTTTCGATTGCGCGGCAGTGGGTGGCAAAGTCCAGCGCGCCGACGGTGGCGCTACTGGATTTCAGGGTATGCGCCGAGCGCAGTAGGAGCTCCTGCTGATCGCCCGCATACGCGGTTTCAATGGCGTCCATCAGTTGCGGGGCGTTATTCAAGTAAACCCCGATGACCTGGGCCAGAAAATTGGGCTTGCGCGCGGCCTGCAAAGTGCGCAGCGCCGTCAGCGCCGCCGGGTCGAGCACGGCCGCCGCTGGCTCTGGTTCAGCCATAGCGTCCGGCGCAGCCGCCAGCTCCGCTCGCGCGCCGAGCGCGGTGGTCGCCGCCGCCGGCGTCCAGCGCTGGATCAGCGCCCCCAGCGCCAGGCGGGTGAATGGCTTGGCCAGGAAATCGTCCATGCCGCTGGCTAAACAGATATCCCGATCCCCCTCCAGAGCATTGGCGGTCACGGCGATAATCGGAATCCGTTCGCCGCCATTGGCTTGTTCCTGGGCGCGCCATTGCCGGGTGGCCGCGAAGCCGTCCATGTCCGGCATCTGACAGTCCATTAACACCAGGTCATAGCGGGTGGCGCTCAGCGCCTGGAGCGCTTCACGGCCGTTTTCCGCGACTTCGGTCTGGTAACCCAGACTTTCCAGCATGTACAGGGCGACCTGTTGATTGACCGGGTTGTCTTCCGCCAGCAGTACGCGGATTCCGCGAGGGGGGGTGGAAGGCTCCGGCAAGGCCAGCGGCGAGAGATTCGTTCGGTTGCGATCGCGGTGGATCAGGTCCGAAGACGCCAGCGTCACGGTAAAGCGGAAGGTCGAACCGTGACCGGGCGTACTGTCCACCTGGATCGTTCCGCCCATCAATTCAACCAACTGCTGGGTGATCGCCAGCCCCAGACCGGTGCCGCCAAAGCGGCGGGTGTGCGAACTGTCGGCCTGGGAAAAGGCGTGAAACAGGCGGGGTTCCACCTCCGGTTTGATCCCGATGCCGGTGTCGCGCACCGCGCCGCGCAGCACCACCGCCGCTCCGGCTGTCGCTTCGCACTCCAGATCGACGGTCACTTCGCCGCGCTCGGTGAATTTGATCGCATTGCCCACCAGGTTCACCAGGATTTGCCGCAGCCGGTGTGGATCTCCCCGCACCGCCCAGGGCGCCTTTGACCCCATCTGGCAAGTCAGGTCCAGACCTTTGCGCTGTGCCGGGTCCGCCAGCAGGTCTCCGACGTCTTTCACGATTTCGCGGGGATCAAAATCAATCCGCTCCAGCTCCAGCCGCCCGGCTTCGATCTTGGAGAAGTCCAGGATGTCGTTGATGATCGCCAGCAGCGCTTGCCCCGAGCTGTGGATCGTCGTCGCGTAGCGCCGCTGGGTCGGGGTCAGTTCGGTGTTCAGCAACAGTTCGTTCATGCCCAGCACCCCGTTCATCGGGGTGCGAATTTCGTGACTCATCGTCGCTAGAAATTGCGACTTCGCTCGGCTCGCCGCCTCCGCCGCCTCTTTAGCCGCGCTCAACTCCATAACCAGGTTCTGCAACTCGGTATTGGCGACCCGCAGATCAGCCGTGCGGTTAGCGACCTCCATTTCCAGTCGCGCGTTGTAACCCGCCAGTTCTGCATTGCGCTGGTGAATCTGTTGGAGCATGTCGTTGAAACCGTCCACCAGAGCGCCTAATTCATCATCGCTGGTGCGCACCACCCGAACGGCGTAGTCGCGGGTATCGGCAATGCCGCTCATGGCCTCGCGCAAGCGCAGGATGGGTCCTGAAATTAATCGCTGAAACCGGGCAGCCAGCAGCGCCGCCAAGACCAGCGAGGTTATCAGCAGCCCGGAGAGGATCCAGTAATAGCGGTACAGACTTTCGCTCAGCCCCTGCAAATCTGAATAGATTTCGACATAGCCGAGGGTTTGGTCATCCTGTTTAATCGGCACTTTGACCGCTAGCATTTGGCCTTGGGCGCCTAAGAACCCGGCTTCGCTGATCGTCGCTTGCTCGGCTTTCAATCCCAAGTCTTTGTATTGTTCTTCAAGCTTCTCGTGCCATTGATGAAGCTGGTCTCGTTGTCCGTCTCTCAGTCCCGCCGCCCGGTATTTAGCCAGCACTTTCTCCTGGAGATCATCAATGACGGCATAGATCACCTCGGGCTTGGCGCGCAGCACCGCCAGATTCTGCTCGGCAACCTTGAGATCGTTGAAAATCAAGGCGGAAGCGGCGTTGGCGCTGATGACGTTGGCCAACGTGATAAGTTGCGTTTGAACGGCTTTGCGCTGGGAAACAGTCTCGTTCAAGACGAGCGCCACCCCGACTGCCAGCAGCACCAAGGCGTTGGTCAGCAGCATGACCGCCATCAATTTGTTTTTTACCGATAGCTTGTCAAATACAACCATAAGTGTCCTCTGCCGCCCTAGTTCACAATAGTGGCCAGCTTGAGCAATTGGGAGCTCAGCTTAAGATTGGCCTGGCGGGTAGCAGCTAGGTTGATGTCAAAACGGATGCGCTGGTTGGTCTCGACCAGACCAATCATACCGCCGGCTTGGGCGAAATCGCCGATGTCGCTGATGGTCAATATCGGCAGGCGACCAAGTTTGGCCAGTAACGCCTTAAAACGACCTTGTTCCGCGCGGCTGATAAACACGAT
>JAJHPN010000136.1 GCA_020890855.1 Candidatus Contendibacter sp.
CAATGAGATTGGCCCGCCGATGACGGACGGCGGCGACGGTGGCGGTCAGCATGGCTTAAGCCTCCTCAGCGCTCAGCGCCGGCGTTGCCTTCGCCGCCGATTCCTCGTCCGCCGGGCGCGGGGAGTCAGCGGTTTGGGCCGCCATCTGCTGGTTCCAGAACGCGGGGATGTCTTCCCGGTAACGGCGCATGACCAGATTCGCCAGCAGGCCGGTCCAGCCAGTTTGATGCGCTGCGCCCAGCCCCTGGCCGGTGTCGCCGTGAAAATATTCGTAGAATTGCAACAAATCCTGCCAGTGCGGATCGCGCTGGAATGGGCTGCCGGCGGGAAACGCGGGCACCCGTCCGTTCGAGTCACGGCGGTAAATGTCCACCAGCCGCTCGGCGATCAGCGTGGCGATTTCCTTCAGATTCAGTTGTCGGCCGCCCAGACTGGGTACGGCGATCGTGAAATCGTCGCCGAGGAAGCGATGAAACTTCTCCAGCGCCTGTACTAGGGTGTAGTTGGTCGGCAACCAGATCGGGCCGCGCCAGTTGGAGTTACCGCCGAATAGCCCGGAGTTGGATTCGCCGGGTACATACTCGATCAACGCCTCGCCGACGCCGGGCAGCGTTCCCAAATTCTTCTGAGTGGCGTGGAGGCGACTGACGCTGCGAATGCCGTGCGGCGACAGGAACTCATCGTCGCGCAGCAATCGTTTCAGGATGCGCGGCAGCATTCGGTCCGTGACCAGCGATAGCAAATGCTCGCCCCGGTCGTTTTCCCAATTCGGGCAGTTGCAGATGATGCTGCCGTCGAACACGCCGTGGCGATGCTGGCGCAGCAGTTCGCGGAAGCGGGGCACCTTGGCCAGGATGCGCCGATCCACCACTTCGCAGGCGAACAGCGGAATCAGTCCGACCCAGGAATACACGTCGATCCGTTGGCTTTGGCCATCTGGCCCGGTCACCAGATCTTTGAAAAAACCCGCTTCCGGGTCCCACAGCGGAACATGCTGGCCGCTCTGGCCGCCGATCGTGTAGGCGATAGCGAGAAACTGTTTATAAATCTGAATCGCTATCGCCTCATAGTCCGAGTCTTCGGTCGCCAGTTCCAACGCGATCACCGTCATGTTCAGCGCGAACATCGCCATCCAGCCGGTGGCGTCGGCCTGTTGGAGCGCATAGCCGGGCGGCAGCGGATGGGAGCGGTCGAACACCGAAATGTTATCCAGGCCCAGGAAGCCGCCTTCGAACACGTTGTTGCCGTCGCTGTCCTTGCGGTTGATCCACCAGGCGTAATTCAGCAGCAGCTTGTGAAACACCCGCTGGAGAAAGTTGAGGTCGCCCCGGCCCCGCTGCACCCGCTCCGCCCGGAACGCTTTCAGCGCACCCATGGCGTGAACCGGCGGATTGACATCGCCGAACGCCCATTCGTAGGCGGGAATCTGGCCGTTGGGGTGCAGGTAGTTTTCCTTCAACACCAGTTCGATCTGATCCTTGGCGAAATCTACGTCTGCCAGCGACAGGGCGGCGCAGTGGTAGGCCAGATCCCAGGCCGCGAACCAGGGGTATTCCCACTTGTCGGGCATCGAGATGATGTCGCTGGCCCTGAGATGCCGCCAAGTGCGATTGCGGCCCCATTTGCGCTGTTCGGGCGGCGGGAAATGGTCGCCATCCAGCCAGCGGGCCACGTCGTAGTGGAAAAACTGCTTGCTCCAGATCATGCCAGCCAACGCCTGGCGCAGAATGCGCTGGTCCTCGACCGTGGCTTCGGGCAGCAAATCATGATAGAAGCGATCCGCTTCGCTCTGGCGCAGGGCGAATGTCGCTGGAGACTGTGCGAAGGGCTGGGTTAGCGGCGCGGCGCTCAGCACGAGTTCAATTTGAGCGTGCTGGCCGCCGGCCACGGTCAGAATATGCCACGCGGCGAATTTGGCGCCTTCCATCGCGGGATTGACCGCGTTTTGCTCGCCGTTCACCACCCGGCGATGGAAGCTGTCCTTGACGTAGGGCGTGGCGTTCGCCAGCCCCCACAACCGCTGGGCGTTATGCTCGTTCTCGGTGTACAGCGGCTCGGCGGACTGCCGGCCATACAGGTAATAGCTGCCCAGCGTCGGATGCTCGGCGCGCACCGCCCAAGCCGCTCCCTCTGGCGTAGCAATAGCGCGTAAGGTCGGCTTGATGGTTTCCTCGTTCTCCACCGGATCGCCGCGCAGTTCGGCTAATTCACGCGCCTTCTTCTCGTCGCCCCAGGCCCAGGTGTTGCGGAACCAAAGTTGCGGCAACAGGTGCAGGATCGCCTCATCGGGGCCGCGATTGGCGGCGGTGATGTGGATATGAATCTCGTCGGGGCCAGCCTTGGCGTAACTTACCTCCACGTCCCAGTAGCGGTTGTCGTGGAAAACGCCGGTGTCCAGCAGATTGAACGGCGGATCCTGGCGGCTCCGGCGGCGGTTTTCCTCCACCAGCCAGCCATAGGGATATTCAGCCTGGGGATATTTGTACCGGTAGCGCAGATAGCTATGGCTAGGTGTGGCGTCCAGATAGAAGTAGTACTCCTTCACGTCCTCGCCGTGGTTGCCCTGGTTGCCGGTCAGACCGAACGCCCGTTCCTTGAGAATCGGATCGCGGCCATTCCACAGCGCGAGGGC
>JAJHPN010000348.1 GCA_020890855.1 Candidatus Contendibacter sp.
GGTCTGGGGATCAGCCTGTTCCTGTTGTTGCGAAAAGGCGTCCTGGTTCCCCTGCAACAACTGCATGAGGCTGCGATTCTCGTCGCCGCCGGTCAATGGGACTTCCGTCTGCGCAGCCGCCGCCGGGGCGAGTTCGGTCAACTGGCCAATGCCTTCGACCACATGCTGGACCAGCTTCAGGAGGCCACTGTATCGCGTGATCGGCTGGAGACCGAGATCAGCGAACGCCAACGGGCCGAGGCGGATCTTCGCGAGAGTCAAGAGAGACTACGGCTGTTCCTTGAGTATGCGCCTGTCGCGTTGGCCATGTTCGACCGTGAAATGCGCTACATCGCGGTCAGTCGCCACTGGATGGATGTAGCGCATTTCACGGACGATAATCACCCTTTCTTCGGTAACCAGGCGATTATCGGGCGATCCCACTACGAGCTCCTCCCCGAACTTCCAGACGATTGGAAAGCGGTGCATCGCCGCGCACTGGAAGGAGAGGTTATCCAAATCGACGAGGACAATCTCACCCGCATAGACGGCACTGTTCAATGGCTGCGGCGGGTGGTGCTGCCCTGGTATAGGGATGATGGCGTCATTGGCGGAATTGTCATCTTTGTCGATGACATCACCGCACGCCAGCGGGCTGAGGCCGAAGTCCGCCGTCTCAACGCCGAACTGGAGGACCGGGTCCGCCAGCGCACCGCCGAACTGGAAGCGGCTAATCAGGAACTGGATAGCTTCGCCTATGCGGTTTCCCATGACCTGCGAGCGCCCTTGCGCGCCATGAGCGGTTTCAGCCAGGCGCTACAGGAAGACTATGGCGAGCAGCTGGACGGCGAAGCTCGGGTCTATCTCGACCAGATCTTCATTGCCAGCCGCCACATGAGCGGGCTGATCGATGGTCTGTTGACCCTGTCGCGCAGCACCCGTGGCGAATTGCGTCGGGATCCGGTGGATCTGACTGCCCTCGCGGAACGGCTGCTGATGGATCAAGCTGCTGCTGAGCCGGAACGCCAAGTGGTCTGGCAGGTGGAGCCAGGGCTGTGCATCCAGGGCGATCCCCTCATGCTGGAGGTGGTGATGCGCAATCTGGTTGAAAACGCCTGGAAATACACCGCCAAGACCTCGAACGCTACGATTCGAGTCTATACCGAGAACCAGGAAGGCAAGCGCTACTTTTGTGTCGCCGACAACGGCGCTGGCTTCGATATGAATCATGCCAATCGGCTGTTCAAAGCGTTCCAACGCCTGCACCGGCAGGACGAATTCCCCGGCATCGGCATTGGCCTGGCCACTGTGCAGCGCATCATCCACCGCCACGGGGGCGCTATCCGCGCCGAAGGCGCACCGGGATGCGGCGCAACCTTCCGCTTCACCCTGCCCACTGCGGAAACCACCAGCAAGGAAACCCAATGAAAAACAAGACCATTCTTATCGTTGAGGACAACCCCCAGGACGAGATGTTGATGCTGCGGGCGTTGCGCAAAGCGAATGTAGCCAACCGGATCGAGATCGTGCGGGACGGTCAACAGGCGCTGGACTACCTGTTCGGCGAAGGCGAGTTCGCCAGCCGCAACCCGAAGGACTTGCCGGCAGTCGTCGCCCTTGACATCGGTCTGCCGCGTCTATCCGGGCTAGAAGTGCTAGAGCGCCTGCGAGCAGATCCACGCACCGCAGTTTTGCCGGTAGTCATCCTCACCTCCTCCGACGAGGAGCGGGATCGGCTAAGGAGTTATCAGAACGGCGCCAACAGTTTCGTGCGCAAACCGGTGGCCTTTGCCGAGTTTGCCGAGACGGTGGTGCGCCTGGGTTTCTACTGGCTCGCCACCAACGATCCCCCTGTCGATAGTTGAAAAAATGACCGATGCCGCCCTGAATTTGCTGGTCATTGAGGATAATTCTGCTGACTTCCTGCTGCTGAAACGGCATCTGCGCAAGCAGGGGCTGAAGGCGACCTGCACCTGCGTCGCGAGCACGCCGGAACTGGAAGCCGCGCTGGACGGCTGTTCCTGGGATGCGGTCCTGGCCGACTACAACGTCCCTAGCATGAAGTTCGAGTCCAGCCTGGACCTGATCCAACGCCGCCAGCCCGGATTGCCCGTCATTCTCTTATCCGGTTTGGTAGGTGAGGAACGGGCGGTGGAGCTGCTCAAGATCGGGGTTTGGGATTTCATTATCAAGGACCACCTGACCCGCCTGGTTCCCGCTATCGAACATTGTCTGCGGGAAGCGAGCGACCGGCGCACCCGACAGGCGGCGGAAACTGCGTTGCGGGAGAACGAGGCGACATACCGTTTGCTGTTCGACAACATGCTAAACGGAGTCGCTTATTGCCGGATGCTGTTCGAGGATGACCGGCCTCTGGATTTCGTGTACCTCAGCGTCAACAAAGCTTTCGAGACACTGACGGGCTTGCGGGATGTCACTGGTCGAAAGGTTACCGAAGTCATTCCGGGCATCCGAGAAACCGACCCGGAACTGTTCGAGATCTACGGTCGGGTGGCTACAACCGGCCAACCCACACAATTCGAGTGGCTTGTCAAGGCCCTACAAGTGTGGCTCTCGATTGCAGTGTACAGCCCGCAGTGGGGGCATTTCGTGGCCGTGTTTGACAACATCACTGAGCGCAAGCAGGCGGAGCAGGCGCTGCAACACCAGACCATGCTGTTGCGGGAAGCCGGCGAACTCGCTCATATCGGTGGTTGGAAGTTCGACCCGGTGACGCAGCAGGGGAGCTGGACTGAGGAAACCGCTCGCATCCACGATCTGGGGCCGGACTCGATTGCCAAGATCAGCACCGCTTTCGGCTTGAGCTTTTACACTGACGAATCCCGCGCTCGGATTGAAACGGCGATCAAGAGCGCCATCGAACATGGTGAGTCTTATAACCTGGAGCTGGAACTGATCTCAGCCAAAGGCGCGCCCAAATGGGTCAGCACCATTTGCCATCCCATCGTTGAGAACGGAAAGGTCGTGCGCGTGCGCGGTTCCTTTCAGGACATCACCGAGCACAAGCGCAGTAAGACTCTCCTGACGCTCCAGGCCCAGCGGGCGCAGGCCCTGCTGGAACTGCCCAGCGCCGCCGAGCAAATGGACGAGGCCGAATTCATGCAACACGGCCTGGAGCAAGCGGAACAGCTGACGGGCAGCGCGATTTCCTTCATCCACTTCGTCAATAACGATGAAGAAACCATCGAGCTGATCACATGGTCGCGCCGCACTCTGATGAACTATTGCACGGCGGTCTATGCGCGGCACTACCCGGTCAGTCAGGCGGGTCTCTGGGCTGAGGCGCTGCGCCAGAAGGCCCCGGTGGTGCTCAACGACTATCCCGGCGCACCCAACCGGCACGGCCTGCCAGAGGGTCATGCCGAACTCCAGCGGCTGATCAGCCTGCCGGTGATCGAGCACGACCAAGTGGTCATGCTCGCTGGCGTCGGCAACAAGGCCACGCCCTACACCGAGCTGGACGTAGAATCCGTCCAGCTGATCGCCAACGAAATCTGGCGGATCGTCCAGCACCGCCGTTCGGAAAGCCGGTTAACCAAACTCTCTCTGGCTGTAGAGCAGAGTCCCGAAAATATCGTCATTACCGACCTCGCCGCACGCATCGAGTACGTCAATGAAGCCTTCGTCCGCACCACTGGCTATAGCCGCGACGAAGTGCTGGGCCAAAACCCGCGTGTCCTGCAATCCGGTCAGACGCCCAAGGCCACTTATGTCGCCCTGTGGAATACCCTCCATCGAGGTCAGGTCTGGAAAGGCGAGTTCCACAACCAGCGCAAGGACGGCAGCCACTACACCGAATTCGCCATCATCACGCCCCTCCGCCAGCCGGACGGACAGATCACCCACTATGTCGCGGTGAAAGAAGACATCACCGAAAAGAAGCGGATTGGCGTCGAGCTGGATCGCTACCGTCACCACCTGGAAGAATTGGTGACGGAGCGCACCGCGCAACTGGCCGAGGCGCGGGAGCGAGCCGAAACCGCCAGCCGGGCCAAGAGCGCCTTTCTGTCCAACATGAGCCACGAGATTCGCACCCCGATGAATGCGATCCTGGGGCTGACCCACCTGCTGCAACGGACCGGACCGACTCCCGAACAGGCCGAGAGGTTAAACCAGATCGCTACCGCCGCCCGGCACCTCCTTTCGATTCTTAATGACGTGCTTGATCTGTCCAAGATCGAAGCCGGAAAACTGGAGTTGGAGCACACCGATTTCCACCTTTCCACCATCCTCGATCACATCCGTTCCCTGATCGCCGATCCGGCGAAAGCAAAAGGGCTGACGATTGAGACCGACAGCGACGCCGTTCCACTCTGGCTGCGCGGCGACCCGACCCGGCTGCGCCAAGCCCTGCTTAATTACGCCGGCAACGCCGTTAAATTCACCGAGCAGGGCGCCATCAGCCTGCGCGCCATCCTGCTGAACGCCAATGGCGATGACCTCCTGGTGCGTTTTGAGGTCCAGGATACGGGCATTGGCCTTACCCCGGAACAGAAAGCCCGGATTTTCGAGGCCTTCGAACAAGCCGATCTCTCGACTACCCGCCAACACGGCGGCACCGGGTTGGGGCTGGCCATCACCCGGCGGCTGGCCGGGTTGATGAACGGTGAAGCCGGGGTCGAGAGCCAACCCGGCGTAGGCAGCACCTTCTGGTTTACCGCCCGGCTGAAGCGAGGGTATGGCGTTCTCCCCGCCGCACCGGACGCCAGCACGGCAGACGCCGAGGCCGCACTCCGCCGTCGCCCTGCCGTCGCCCAGGTATTGTTGGCGGAAGATAACCCGATCAACCGGGAGGTCGCATTGGAACTGCTCCATGCCGTGAACCTCAACGTAGACACGGCGGCGGACGGTCAGGAAGCCGTCGCCAAGGCCTGCGCCACTGCCTACGACCTGATCCTGATGGACGTGCAAATGCCCGTCATGGACGGATTGGAGGCTTCCCGGACCATCCGCGCCTTGCCGGGCCGGGAGCGCACCCCCATTCTGGCGATGACCGCCAATGCTTTTGTCGAGGATCGACGGCAGTGCCTGGCTGCTGGCATGAACGACCACATCGGCAAACCAGTCGATCCTGATGCGCTCTACGCCGCCCTGCTCCGCTGGCTGCCGACCGTGCCGGACACTCCTCCTCAACCGTCCAGCGCCGCGCCCGCCGTGGAAGATGACGCTGGCGAGCGGCAGCGCTTCTCGGCCATTCCCGGCCTCGATCTTTCACGCGGGCTGGCGGTGGTGCGCGGCAATCTGTCGCTCTATCGCCGCCTGTTGGTCCTGTTCCTTGATCGTCATGGGCAGGATATGGAACATCTGCACGAGCGGCTACAGGCCAATGACCGGGCCGAGGTCGGACGTTTGGCCCACGCCTTGAAAGGATCTGCTGGCCACCTGGGGGCGACGCGGGTCCAAACTGCCGCCGGGGCTTTGCAGGCCGCGATCCGCCAGGACGCCGGGCAGGATGAGATTAGCCGTTGCGTCCAGACCCTGAATGCTGAACTGCTGCCTTTGCTGGACGGTATTCGGAACGCGCTGGCTGTCGAACCACTGCCTCTGGTCGCCGGCGACCCTGCTCCTGCTGTTGTGGACCCAATCCACCTGGCCGCAGTGCTGGCGCGTTTGGACTCTCTATTGGAGACGGGAGACATCACAGCCAACACACTGGCGCAGGCCGAGGAACAACTCTTGCGCACCGAGCTTGGCTCAACCGGTGACATTCTGCTACGCCAGATTGCTTCCTTCGATTACGAGACGGCTCTGATCACCCTGCGGGCATACTGGAGAAAGGGTGTACGCCATGATTGAGAGCCTGCTCTTTGGTTTATTGACCGGTTTCGCGCTGGGCCTGACTGGCGGCGGCGGTTCGGTGTTCGCGGTGCCGCTGGTGGTGTATGGCCTGGGAATGCCGCTGCATGAGGCCGTGGTCATTTCACTGGCGGCGGTTGGCGCTACCGCCTTGGGGGGTGGACTGGCGCGGTTGCGCGATGGTCAGGCCGAACTGCGCACCGCCGTTATTTTCGGTTTGTCCGGCATCATCGGCGCGCCGCTGGGCGCATGGTTGCATCCCCGCTTTCCTGAAGCCGTATTGCTGGCGGGTTTCGCCCTGCTGATGCTGATGGTGGCGACGCGGATGTGGCGGCAGGCCAGCCGCCAACCGGAAGAAACTCGCCTGATCCGCGCTGGCCGCGATCCTGGCCCTGACGCGGTCGGCCCGGCCTGTCGCTACGACGCCGGCGGCCGGTTGCAATTCACCTCGCGCTGCGCGATCCGGCTGACCTTGGCCGGGACGCTGACCGGATTGCTGTCCGGGTTGTTCGGGGTCGGCGGCGGCTTCCTGATCGTGCCAGCGCTGGTCATGATTGCGTCTTTGCCGATGCGCCGGGCGGTCGCCACTTCGCTATGGGTCATCGCCATGATCAGCGCCATCGGCTTTGCCGCCCATCTCCTCGCCGGGCAACGGCTGAATCTCGCCATCACTTTGGGTTTCGTTCTGGGTGGATTGGCGGGCATGGCGCTCGGCATCGCTGTGGGACGGCGCATCGCCGGCCCGACGCTGCAAAAGCTGTTCTCGGTCATGATCACGGCAGTAGCTGTGTTCACGCTGGTCCGGTCGATTGCGTCCTGAATCGCCTGTTGCTGTGCCCACCCCATCCTGTCTTGTAACCATTTCACACCCCCCGCCATAAATACCCGTTCTTGATCGGTTCTCGTCCGCTCTCCGTCATTCCCGCCTGCGCGGGTATGACAGAAAAAGGTAGGTCAGCGAGAGTCCTGCAAGAAAGCGCCAAGCTAAAAATTTCAGCGTAAGTGTGACTTAGTTCACAGACAAGGCGCTGGAAACCTGCCATGAATACCTTAGCGTCCCAAAGCTGGGCTTGGGTGTGCCCAACAAAATTTTAATTTTTACAAGATAGTGCGTTAAGTCACTCTTGATAGGGTTAACCAGAATCAGTTTTAATTAACTTATCGCTTTTATAGCAATCGTCATTAATTAAACGGGCAACACGATTTTTCACCATTATTACTTACTGAATTAAAAGGAGAAGATCATGTTTCATGGAATGTGTCAGTATCACGTCGCCATTTTGCTGGCTGGGCTACTGGCGCTGTGGGGATGCGCTACGCGGGAGGGATCGCAATCAGCGCCCGAGGGACTGCCGATAGGCGCCCGAATCAGCTTGCCTGACAATGCCAAAGCGCTGGGTGATGTCGCCTGCGAGTTTTACAAGACTGGCGGCAAGCTGGGACTCGAGCAATTCGAGATTCGCTGTCCGGGCTGGGAGCGCCCCGCCGGCCTGGTCTGGCGTGGCAACCCACCCCGGCAGGCGGCGGACTGGCAACTGGCCCTGATCGGTGAAAGCGATCTAGCCGGTTCCATCCAGGCTGAAGCGGAATGCGGCAAGCCAGAATCGACCCGCATCCTGAACGATCAACCGGCCTTTCTGCGCCGCTGCACCAGTCACAACGGCGGGTTTCCCTATCTGCTGATCGCGGCTGGTGTGGATGGCCGAGCCTTTGTCCTGTGGGGACCGGCGCATCTGGCGCCGCTGTTCGAGGGCTTTATCCTGAGTTCGCGCCCAAGTGGGGGCCAGGTGAAACTTTCCGGCACTCAATCGCAACTGATTGCGCTCGCCGAACAGGCGGTAGCGTCCGGCGGCCGTTTTATCGGTCTGGAAGATATGGGGCAGTTCGACGCGCTGGACCAATTGAGCACCCTGTACAACTCGGCGAAAAATCATCAACGCGCCCTCGAACTGGCCCAGCGCGCCCTGGAGATTCATGAGCGTATCAAAGGAGCGGACAACCCTGGCAGCGGTTATCTGGTGGGCCGGATCGCCCGTGAACTCAGTCGCCAGCAACCCGGCGCCGCTGAGGCCATGTTTCAGCGCGCTGAACCCTTGGTTCGGGCTTCGGCGAACGCCACTGATTTGCCGGAATTTCTGGTTTACCGGGCCTGGTATGAGTTGAGTCGGGGCGATCGGGATCGGGCCGAGCAGGATGCACGCCAATCCTGGGAATTGAGCCAGGCAGCGGCGGCGCAGTCCCGGCAAGGAGCCGTCAGTCCGCGAGTCGCCCATTCGCTGATCGGCGTCGGGGATGTCTATCTGCAACTGGGCAAACTCGGTGAAGCCGAGACCGCCTATACCCAAGCGCTCAAGATTTTCGACGCCGTGCGGGGCGGCGACTACCACTGGGTGGCTAAAAGCCATGAGCGGCTGGCGGAGGTCTATCGTCGCCGTCAGACCTTCGATTCGGCGCGCGCCCAAGCCCGGATGGCGATTGAACTCAATCGCACCCTGTTTGGCGAAGGTCGGGCGCTGGCGGAGGCGTTGATCATTCTGGCCACCATCGAACGCGAGGCGGGGCAACCTCAGCGGGCGCTGAGTCTCTGGCGCGAGGCGCGAGGCATCCTGCTGAACGACCGGGCGACCCTGGCGCAATTAAGAACCGAAGACCTCGAAGGTTTCCTCGAACTGCTGTTTGAACTAGCGGGTGCTGATCCGGCTAGTGCTGACCGGGCCTTGCTCGACGAAGCGTTCATGATCGCGCAGTTGGGCCAGACTCCAGCGGCGGGCCGGGCGGTGACTCAGGCGGCGGCGCGGCTCGCTGAAACCGACCCGGCGGTGCGGGAAGCAGTGCGAGCGCTCCAGGATGCGCTGAAAGCCCGGCAGGACGCCCAATATGAGCTGGGTCTGGAGCAGAGCAAGCCGTTTCAAGCACGGAGCAGCGCCCGCGAGGAGGCGCTCAAGGCCAAACTGCGCACCGCAGCGGCCGACTACCAGCAGCAGGAAGAACGCTTGCTGGTGCAATTTCCACGCTATGGCCGTCTCGTCACTCCTAATCCGCTGAACGCGGCGGACGTCGCGAAATTGCTGCGGCGAGGTGAAGCTCTGTTGCGGGTATTGCCCGGTGAGCGGGCGACCTGGGTTTTTCTGATCAAGGCCGACGGCGCGCTGCGTGCTGCGGCGATCCAGTTGCCGGCCCGGCAATTGACTGCTGAGGTGCAGCGGTTGCGGGCGGGAGTGGATGGCAGTTCCGGAGAGCTTCCCGAGTTCGATCTGAACCTTGCGCATGAGTTGTATCAGCAACTGTTGGGGCCGCTGGAGCCGGCGCTGGCCGGTATTGATCATTTGATCGTGGTTCCGGCGGGCGCGTTGCTTAGTCTGCCGCCGGCGCTGCTGGTCCGCCAGTCTCCGGCGCAGCCCGTCGACTATCGAGGGGCGGCCTGGCTGGTGCGCGACATGGCGCTCAGCCTGTTGCCTTCGGTGGTGTCGCTGGAGCAATTCCGCCAGGTAGCCAAACCTTCGCAAGCTCGCTTGCCGTTCATCGGCTTTGGCGATCCGGTGTTTGCGCCGCCCTCTGGCCCATCGGGCGAGAGGGCGGCGGTGACGCAGGATTGCCGGATTGCTGCGGCAGACCTGAGCCGCCTACCACGACTCCCGGAAACAGCGGGGGAATTGCGCGCCCTGGCCCGCACCCTCGGCGCTGGTCAGGACAAGGTGTTGCTAAGCCGACAGGCCACGGTTCCGGCGGTGCAAGCCAGCAACCCGCAGAACTACCGCATCCTCACCTTTGCCACTCACGCCCTGCTGCCTGGAGAACTGGATTGCCTGACTGAACCGGCGCTGGCGCTTTCGCCGCAGGCCGGAGCCAGGACGGGTGACAACGGACTGCTCACCACCAGCCTCATCGCCAATCTGAAACTGGATGCGGAATGGGTGCTGCTATCGGCCTGCAATACCGCCGGAGCAGGCGGCGACCTGCGCGGAGAGGGCTTGTCCGGCCTGGCCACGGCGTTTTTCTATGCGGGCACCCGAGCGTTGCTGGCCTCCCATTGGAGTGTGGTGTCGGAGCCGACGGTGTTTCTGACCACCCAGACCTTTGAATCCTTCAGCAAAGCGCCGGGCCGGGGCCGGGCCGAAGCGCTGCGGCAAGCGCAACTGGCGCTGCTCAATCAGCCCAACCGGGCGCACCCAATCTTTTGGGCGGCGTTTACCCTGATTGGTGAAAACAGCCCATCGCCATAACCCACGAAAGAAACCTGGATCAGGACTGCATGACCATGAAGATTTCGTTATTCCCTCCCGTCGGATTCTGGACGCAAACAGTCGCCTTGGCGCTTGTTGGTTTGTTGATGCTGCTGCCAGACTGGGGGCATGAACTCAGAGCGCAGAGTCTGTCGCCGGCCAGCCACGACTTTGGAACCGTAGCGATCGGCAGCAGCAAGACAACCACCTTTACCATTCAAAACAGTTTCATAACGGACATTAGCCTCAGCAGCATTCAGATTTCAGCCCCGTTCTCTGCGGCCAATGGTTGCCCTGGACTGATCGCGCCGGGAACATCCTGCAACATTCAGGTGAGTTTTGCGCCGACCAGTTCTGGGAGTTTTTCGGGAACGCTGAGCGTTCGCTGGTCGCCAAACGGTCTGCCGCCGCCGCCGCCAGGAGAACCACCACCGGGAGGAACGCTCACCGCAGTTCTGACCGGAAGTGGCTTGCTCAAACTGACCGCCGTCCCGGACAGCGCCACGACAGCGGTGGGAACGCCCGTCGCCATCCCGGTGTTAGCCAACGACATCGGCGGAGTAAAACCGCTGAGCATCAGCGCAGTGACCTCGCCCAGCCAC
>JAJHPN010000419.1 GCA_020890855.1 Candidatus Contendibacter sp.
CCCGGCGGCGGCTGCGCAGACGGAAGTCCCATTGACCGGCGGCGACGAGAATCGCAGCCTCATGCAGTTGTTGCAGGGGAACCAGGACGCCTTTTCGCAACAACAGGAACAGGCTGATCCCCAGACCGGCCAGACCCGCCAGCAGCGTCCAGAGCGTCATTTCTTCATAAGCATGGGCTTCCAGAAGGTCACTGACCACCAGACGATGGATCTGGCCGATGGTGAGGATCAGGGATTCACTGCTCAACAGAAGCAAATCTGCGGTGCGCTGCTCTTGTTCCCGTGGCGCAGGCGTGGCTTCCCGGCTGCTCAGATCGGCAAAGAGGGTCTCGCATTCGGCCAGCAGCCGGGACACCGCATCCCACAGGACTTTTGACTGCGCATCATGCAGGAGATATGCGACGCTCAATTGCTTTTGATCTCCCAGCAAATGATGGAGGTCGCTGAGTTTGGCCTCGGCCTGGAGATGGGGCCGGATTTCCCTGTGCAGCAGGTAGTCGGAGAGCGTTCCGCGGAACTGGATCGCATCGGCCATCAGCGTATCCACCCGCACGATCTCGCGTTCGACCTGGGTTTTTTGCAGGCGGACGAACAGGAACACGCTGCATAACACCGCAACGATGAGCAAGGTCATCATTGCGACGAGGTGGGTGCGGCTGCGCAGGTTCATGGTTTTCCTTGAATGATGGATACCGCCTCGGGCCGCAGCCGGCTCAGGACGGAAGCGTCGATGTAGTCGAGATCATTGGGCACGGCCGCCGCCGGCGCGAGGCCAATGTTGATAGCCCAGCGGGCCTCAGCCTCCAGCAGGAAGATAAGCGCCTGGTTGAGGGCCAGCGCCGGACGCAGCGCATCCCAGGTTTCTTCCACCTCCGCGACGTTCATACCCAGTTCCCGCGCCGAGAAATCGATGGCCTCCCGCCGGTGGTCGCGCATCCAGGCGATCGCCCGGTCGGTGGCCCGCAGCAGTCGCCGCGCCGCCTCTGGCCGGCGTTGGGAAAAATCGCGGGAGGCTGCCAAACAGCTAAAACCCGTGTAGCGAATCCCGGCGGGGAAAGAAATGGCGTTGCCCTGGAGCGCCGCCCGGCTCTGGGTGGTGTGAGGAGCGAAGGCGGCGATGGCATCGACGCGGCCCGCCGCCAGCGCCGCCGCCAGCTCCGGCGCCGGTATGGGCGCCAGTTCAACATCGGCAATCGTCAGGCCCTGGTCACTGAGCATAACGTGCAGGAAGTAGTGGGCGGAGGTGCCGATGCTGACGCCGATCCGTCGGCCCCGCAAATCGGTCACTTGGCGGATGCCCCGGTCGGCGCGGGCTACGATGCTGTGTTCAGAGCTGGTCATGTAGTGGGCAATGATGCTGAACGGCGTCTCCTTAAAGCTGGCGAACATGATGGGGGTCTCGGCGGCCACCGCCACCTCCGCCTCGCCGCGCAGCATGGCTTCCAGGGCGGGTTTACCGAAGGGATGGCGCTGGAGGGTGACGCGCAGACCCTCATCTGCGAAGAAGCCCTGCTGCTCTGCAATGAAGAACGGCATACCGATCAGGTTTACCGTGGCCGCCACGACCAGCGGCTCCGGCGGCGGTGGGGCTGGTTTCCGCGTCCAAAAGACGGTGAGCGTGGCCAAAATAATCAGGATGCTTGCTGCGACAGAGACGAGGAAGGATCGCGAGTGAATCATGGTGGGTTCTCCTCGGGAGCGACTTAATTTTTCGCGAAATCCCAGGCTGTTAGCGGCTAATCACCGTGATAGCGCTGAGCGATGGCCTGAAACTCATCAAAGCCGGTGAGAAAGGCGTCGGTCATATCCGGATCAAAATGAACGCCGCGCCCGGCGGCGATGATGGCGCGCGCCTGGTCGAAGGACATCGCCGGCTTGTAGACCCGGACCGAAATCAGAGCGTCGAAGACATCGGCCAACGCCATGAGCCGGGCGGAAACTGGAATAGCGTCTCCGGCCAGACCGTCGGGATAGCCGCTGCCGTCCCATTTCTCATGGTGCCAGCGGGCGATTTCTTTGGCGAAAGTCAGGAAGGGGACCGGTTTCTCGACATCGATTTCGGTCTGCTGGATCGCGTCAGCGCCGATCTGGGCGTGCGTTTTCATGATCGCCCACTCATCGGGGGCGAGCGGGCCGGGCTTGAGCAGGATGTAGTCTGGAATACCCACCTTGCCGATGTCGTGCAGGGGCGCAGAACGAGCCAAGAGTTCGATGGTGCGCCCGGTCAAGAAAGCCGCGAAGCGTGGGTGATTCTTAATCCGTATCGCCAAAGTGCGAACATAATTTTGAGTGCGCAGGATGTGGTTGCCGGTTTCCGGATCGCGGGTTTCCGCGAGGTGCGCCAGCGCCCGGATGCAGACGCGCTGAATCAGATCATTTTCGGCCATGCGCCGGGCCACTTCGGTTTCCAGAAAGGCGTTCTGATCCCGGAGCCAGTCGCGGGCGCGTTTGGCTTCGAGTTGGGTGCGCACCCGAGCTAGAACCAGGGTGAGCAGGAAGGGTTTGGTGATGTAGTCGGCAGCGCCCTGCTCAAGACCCCGTTCTTCATCCTGTATGTCGTTCAGAGCGGTGAGGAAAATGACCGGGATGAAACAGGTGGCGGGGTCGGCGCGCAGGTGGGCGAGAACCTGGCAGCCATCCATCTCCGGCATCATGACGTCCAGCAGGATCAGGTCGGGCTGGGGGTGCTGGGCGGCGTAGCGCAAGGCGGCGCGGCCAGAATTAGCGGCTTTGACCTGATAGCCCGCGTCGCGCAGCAACGCCCCCAGTACGGTCAGGTTTCCGGGTACATCATCCACCACCAAAAGGGTGGCTAACGGAGCGTCAGGGGACATAGCGGTTATGGACATCAGCGCAAAGCGGGACTTTCCGAAATGAGCAGACCTGTTCATGATTGAATCGGTCTATAAACAATTTATAGTACGGTACTCCCAATTTTGGACTGGAAATATTATTTTCCAAAAATAAAGCGTTTCCGCCCGGCCCGCAGGCTACGGCGGAAACGCTGTTTTTTATCCCTATCTGGCGGACAGAATCAGACGTCCGGTCCCCAGCCAAACACTTCGACGGTGCGGAACAGATCGTTGTCCGTCACCATGCCGACTGGTTTGCCGTCCATCTCGACAATCACCCGCCGCACATTGGCTTCGGTCATCCGTTGCGCCGCCTCGGCCAGCGCCATTTCCCGCTTGACCGTGACCAGCGGCCGGGTCGCGATTTCACCGACCTGAACCCGCGCCGGCGACCGGTTGAGGCTGATAATCTTTTTCAGCACATCGCGGTCGGTCATGATGCCCCAATGACCGCTGGCGTCCGGCTCGACCATCACCGCGTTGACACCCTTCTCGATCATCTGGTGCATGGCGACGTTGACCATCTCATGGTTCTTGACGCTGATGACCGGCGACATGATCCCGCCCACTGTATTCGGCATCCGCCCCGAGGCGATCATCGCCTGCACCGGATCGGCGACCCGCGCCGCTTCCAGCATCCGGCGGGCTTCGGCCAGCGCCTGGCGGCGCCGGTCAATTTCCTGCCGCAACGCCGGCCCCTGCTCGCGCATCTTGACGATGATCAGATCGCCAAACTTGCTGGTCGGAACTTCAGTACCGCCGTCCATCAGCCGGGCAAAGTCGTAGGTGACAGTCTTGTCGGCAATCACCTGGGTCAGCGCGGACTCGATCAGTTCAGCCGCTTCAGTCCAGCCCATGTATTGCAGCATCATCACCCCGGACAGCATCAGCGAGCCGGGATTAACCTTGTCCAGATTGGCGTACTTGGGCGCAGTGCCATGCGTGGCCTCGAACACGGCGATATAGTCGGCCATATTGGCGCCGGGGGCGATGCCGATCCCGCCCACTTCCGCCGCCACCGCGTCGGAAAGGTAATCGCCGTTCAGGTTCATGGTGGCCAGCACCGAGAACTCTTCCGGACGCAGTTGCAGCAGCTGGAAAATGATGTCGGCGATCCGATCCTTGATCACCACCTTGCCGGGGGGTTGCTTGCCGCCATAAACGCTGTACAGGTCGTTTTCGGTGATGGTTTGATCGGGGAACTCATCCCGCGCCAGTTCATAGCCCCAGTTCCGGAATGCGCCTTCCGTGAACTTCATGATGTTGCCCTTGTGCACCAGGGTCACGCTGTCGCGGCCATGATCAATGGCGTACTGAATCGCCTTGCGGACCAGGCGCTTGGAGGCGAACGGCGAAATTGGCTTGATGCCCAGCCCGGCCGCGTCGAAGAAATCCGCGCCCATTTCTTCGCGCAGGAATTTGGCCAGCTTGATGTTTTCCGGTGAGCCGGATTTGTATTCGATACCAGCGTAAACGTCTTCGGTGTTCTCGCGGAAAATGATCACGTCCACTTTTTCGGGATGGCGCATCGGCGAGGGGACGCCGGGGTAGTAGCGCACCGGGCGAACGCAGGCGTACAGGTCCAAATCCTGGCGCAACGCCACGTTCAATGAGCGGAAGCCACCGCCAATCGGCGTTGTCAATGGCCCCTTGACCGCGACCACCAGTTCCTTGATCGCCTCCAGGGTTTCCTCGGGAAAGTAGTTGCCGTCGTAAATTTCCGCCGCTTTCTCGCCCAGGAAAATTTCGCACCAGTGAATCTTGCGCTGACCACCGTAAGCCTCTTCAACCGCCGCATCCCAGACCCGCAGCGAGGCTTTGGTAATATCCGGGCCGATGCCATCGCCTTCCACAAAACCGACGATGGGTTGATCGGGAACATTCAGTTTGCCGTCCTTGACCGTAATTTTTTCGCCGCTGGCGGGAATGCAAATGTGTTGGTAAGCCATGCTCACTCCTGACTCGTTGTACGTTCTGCGGGGGGTTGATCCGGACTGCGGGACTGTGCGGCGGGTTAGGTAAAATGCCGCGTTGGGCGTGAAAAAAGCGCGTATAAAATTACAGGCAAACGTCGATGCTGTCCATGACAACGGGCTGTCATCCCCTCTTAAAACATGGCCTCACCCTGCGCTATCACCATGACTCTGAACGAATTACGCTACATCGTTGCGGTTGCTCGCGAACGACACTTTGGCCGGGCCGCCGAGGCTTGCCATATCAGCCAGCCCACTCTGAGCGTTGCAGTTCGCAAGCTGGAAGAGGATTTGGGCGTGGCGCTATTCGAGCGTAATCCCGGCGAGGTGGCGATCACCCCGGTGGGTCGGCGGATCGTCGAGCAGGCGCAGCGGGTGCTGGAAGAAACAGCGGTGATTCGCCAGCTCGCCAGCCAGGGTCAGGACGAGCTGACCGGAATGTTGCGGTTGGGCGCGATTTACACCATCGGACCTTATCTGCTGCCACACCTGATCCCGCGCCTGCGGCGCCGCGCGCCGGCAATGCCGTTGCAAATCGAGGAGAACTACACGGCGGTTTTGAACGAGCGGCTCAAGGCCGGGGAACTGGATGTGCTGATTCTGTCGCTGCCGTTTGCAGAGCCAGGGCTGCTGACTCAACCACTTTATGAGGAACCGTTCGTGGTGCTGCTGCCGACCGGTCATCCACTGGAGCAGGCGGCGATCATTGATGCGCCAACCCTGGGGCAACAGAACTTGCTGTTACTCGGCGCCGGTCACTGTTTCCGTGAGCAGGTGCTGCAATTCTGCCCGGAATGCCGCCAACTCAGCGTCAGTTCCGACAGTATGCAGCACACGCTGGAAGGCGGTTCGCTGGAGACCATCCGGTTGATGGTGGCGACGGGAATGGGCGTCACCGTGCTGCCCTACACCTCGGTCAGTGGTTATGCCCATATCAGCGACTTGCTAACCGTCCGGCCCTTTGCGGAACCAGCGCCAACCCGGATCGTGGCGCTGGCCTGGCGCAAGAGTTTTCCCCGGCCTCGGGTCATCGCCCTGCTGACCGAGGCGATCCGCGCCTGTCCGCTGGGCGAGGCGGTGCGGACGCTGGGGTGAAGCTGAGTTTTTTCTACGGAAGACGCGGAAGAGGCGGAAAACAATGAAGTTGCATCCGCTTGAGGCGGATTAAACCTGGGTCGCTGGTTCGACGCCCGGCGGCAACCGCTTCGGCGCGGTGATCCGAAACCGCTTTTCCCGACCGGTTTCGCCCGCCAGCAACGTCACCCGGCTTTTCGCCACCCCGCACAACCCGGCCAGCCACTCGCGCAGATGGGCATTGGCCTGGCCGTCCACCGGCGGCGCGGTAATGCGGACGCTGAACCGGCCATCCTGCAATCCTGACCAGCAGTCGCGGCTGGAGCGCGGCTGCACCCGCACCCGCAGGATCAAATCCGCGCCATCCCAGCCATAGCCGCCACCGTCCATCGCCTCACCGCAACCCGCCGACCCACGCCCCTAGCAAATCCTGCAACAGCAGACTGGCGAAGATCAGCGCCACCACCACCACCATCGGCGACAGGTCAATCCCGGAAATCGGCGGCAGTCGCTTTCGCACCGGTCGCAATACCGGATCGGTCAGTTGCGCCAAAACCCGCGCCGCCGGATGGCGGGGATCCGGATTGAACCAGCTCAGCACCGCCTGAATCACGATACCCCACAAATAGATGTTGATCAGCAGCTTGACCAGCTCCGCCACGGTCAGCAGCAAGACGCCATCCACACTGAGGGGGTGGTTGAGCAGCAGGGTGATCAGCGCCGCCTCCACCAGTTGCAGCGCGAACGCCAACAGGATCGAGGCCAGGTCCAGCCCCCGGTAGCCGGGAATGATCCGCCGCAGCGGCAACAACGGCGGGTTGGTGATCCGCACCAGGAATTGCACCAGCGGGTTGTAAAAATCGGCGCGAACGCACTGCAACAGGAAACGCAGCATCACCGCCAGAATGTAGAACCCGAACACCGTTTGAATCAGGAAGAGCGTCGCAGTCACGGTTGTCCTCCCAGCAGGTTGCCCAGCTCCTCGGAACGATGCCGGGCGGCATCCAGCGCCCGGGCCACCAGATCATCCAGTTGGTCGGTCAACAGGGCCGGGGTTTCCATGATCGCCAGCGAGGCGGCCAGTGACCGGGCGATCAGCAGGTCCAGCTCCTCGTCCTGAAACACGCTGATCGCCCGTTCGGTGGTGCCGCCCGGCGAAGTGACCCGCGCCCGCAAGGCGGCGGCGTTTTCAGGAATTTCCAGCGCCATCTTGGCCGCGCCAAAAGCGGTTTGCAGGGTGAGCAGCCGGGCGGTTTCCACTTCCAGTCCCATCCGGACCCCCGCTTTTTCCAGGGCTTCCATCAGCAGAAAGAAGTAGGCCGGGCCGCTGCCGGACAGCGCGGTCACTGCATCCAGCAACCGTTCATGATCCACCCAGACCGCCAGACCCACTGCCCGCATGATCGATTCCGCCAACTGGCGCCGACTTTCGCTGACCCAGGGATTGGCGAACAGGGCGGTGGCGCCGCTGCCGACCAGCGCTGGCGTGTTCGGCATGGTGCGAACAATGGCCGCCTCGCCGCCCATCCAGTGGCGAAGATCGGACTCGCGCACCCCGGCGGCGATGGAGATGACCAACGGTTTGCGGGTCTGGACGATTTCAGCCAAATCTTCAACGACGGACCGCAGCACCTGCGGCTTGACCGCCAGCACCAGCACTTCGGCCCGGGCCGCAATGTCCCGGTTGTCGGGACCCGCGTGAACGCCAAAGCGACCGCGCAGAATCTCGCGCTGGCTGGCGTCGGGTTCGGCGACCCAGAGATGGTCGGGATCGCTGCCGCTGGACAGCAGACCACCGATCAGGCTGCGGGCCATGTTGCCGCCGCCGATGAAGGCAATGGAGACGTCTTTCATCAAAGTTCCTCAAAAGAGGCCGGAAGATGGGCTTCAGGGTTTGCCGCTGCTCAGCCGGATGATCTGTTCGCTGATGGCGGTCAGCCGGTTGTCTTTCTGATACAAGGCGTAGACTTTCTGCCGGTTGGCAGGGGTCAGGTGCTGATAAAACGCATAGGTTCCCGACAGTTTCTCGCGCAGGGCGTCCTCGAACGCCGGTTGATTCAGCCCTGACGCCAGCCGGTCGGTGGTTGCCGCTGGCACCAGTTCGGGCGCCGCCGGGCCGATGATCAGGGTGGCCGCCTGCCGTTGGGCTTCGTTCTCGATCTCGCGCAGGTAATCGTCATCGGCGCCGAGCAGCAGCGGCCCGATCAACCACAAGCCGACCCAACGGTGGTGTGCGATGAATCTGGACAGTGACGTCGGCAACAGCATGGCGGTCAGTTTCCGGTGACGGCAAGAGGGTTCCAGAACTGGGGGCGGACCGGGGCAAAGCATGGTGGTTAGCATACCGCAAAGCCGCCGCTCAGGCGCGTGGCCCGAACAGGGCGGTCCCGATTCGCACCAGGGTCGCGCCCTCGGCAATGGCGGCTTCCAAATCGTCGGACATCCCCATTGAGAGCGTATCCAGCGCCAGTCCGGCGGCATTCAATGATTCCTGCAACTCCCGCAACCGGGCCAGGGGGCGGCGTTGCGCGGCGAAATCGGCGGCCGGCGCCGGAATCGCCATCAGGCCCCGCAGTCGCAAGTGCGGCAATTCGGCGACCGCTTGGGCCACCGTGGCGACTGCACCAAGGTCCAGCCCATGTTTAGCCGGCTCCCGGTCGATATTGACTTGCAGACAAACATTCAGCGGCGGCAGATCAGCGGGTCGCTGGGCGTTCAGCCGCTCGGCGATTTTCAGCCGATCCACGCTGTGAACCCAGGCGAAGTTCTCAGCCACTGTACGCGTCTTATTCGCCTGTAGTGGGCCGATCAAGTGCCATTCCAGGCGCAGCGCCGCCAGTTCGGCGATTTTATCGAGCGCTTCCTGGACATAATTTTCACCGAAGCAGCATTGACCCGCGGCGGCCAGCGCGATCATCGCGGCGGTCGGCTGGATTTTACTGACCGCCAGCAAGCGCACCGCTCCCGACGGACGCTGAAAACGCTGTTCGGCGGCCCGAATCCGGGCCAGCACGGCTTGACGGCGGCCAACAAAATCAATGTTCATGGGCGGTTCTTTCTTGAAGGGCTAACGGACGGTGATCACGGCGTTGCGCTATATACTATTGGAAAATCCGGCGCGCCGGACCGCTAACCAACGCTTTCGCGGGAGCAATCTGATGAATCTGGATGAACTGTTGACCTTTTCGGTGCAAAACAAAGCCTCCGACTTGCATCTGTCATCTGGCTTGCCGCCGATGATCCGGGTGGACGGCGACGTGCGCAAAATCAATGTCCCGCCGCTGGAGCACAAGCAGGTCCACGCGCTGATTTACGACATCATGAACGACAAGCAGCGCAAGGATTACGATGAATTCCTGGAGTGCGATTTTTCGTTTGAAATCCCAAAGTTATCCCGATTTCGGGTGAACGCCTTCAACCAGAACCGGGGCGCGGCGGGTGTGTTCCGCACCATTCCCACCCAGGTTCTGACTCTGGATGAACTGGGCTGTCCGGCGGTATTCCGCGATCTGGTCGATGCGCCGCGTGGACTGATCCTGGTCACTGGGCCGACCGGCTCCGGAAAATCCACTACGCTGGCGGCCATGGTTGACTACATCAACAAGAACGAGTACGGCCATATCCTGACGATTGAGGATCCGATCGAGTTTGTGCATACCAGCCAGCGCTGCCTGGTCAACCAGCGCGAGGTGCATCGCGATACCCTGGGGTTCAACGAGGCGCTGCGTTCGGCATTGCGCGAAGACCCGGACATTATTCTGGTGGGTGAAATGCGCGACCGGGAAACGATCAGCCTGGCGCTGACCGCCGCCGAAACCGGGCATCTGGTGTTTGGCACCCTGCACACCAGTTCCGCGCCCAAGACCATTGACCGCATCATTGACGTGTTTCCCGCTGGCGAAAAGCCGATGGTGCGCTCCATGCTGTCGGAATCGTTGCGGGCGGTGATTTCGCAGGCGCTGCTCAAGAAGAAGGGCGGAGGACGGATAGCCGCCCATGAAATCATGGTGGGCGTTCCCGCCATCCGCAATCTGATTCGCGAGGACAAGGTGGCGCAGATGTACTCGTCGATCCAGACCGGCTCCGCCCACGGCATGCAAACCCTGGATCAGTGCTTGCTGGAATTGATCAAGAAAGGGGTGGTCGCCCGCGAAGAGGCGATATCCTACGCCCAGAACAAGAATTCATTCAAACCGGGTATTTAGGCGGTTAACCCAGGCGGTGGGCGACCGGGTATTTAGGCGGTTAACCCAGGCGGGTGGGCGACGCCTTTCCGCTTATTCCTTCCCGCCCCCGCCTGCGTAAATCACACGCCCTTCCAGCAGGGTATGGGTGACCCGCCCTGGCAATTCCCAGCCGGTAAACGGGCTGTTCCGCCCCCGACTGTGCATACTGCCCGGTTCCAGCCGCCAGTCGGCGTCCGGGTCGAAAATGCAGAGATCGGCCAGCGCGCCCATGCCGAGATGACCGCGATCCAGTCCCAGAATTTGCGCCGGACCGTGCGTCAGTCGATCAATGATTACGGACAGTGGCGACACCCCATCCCGCGCCAGTCGCAGACTCAGCGCCAGCAGGGTATCCAGCCCGGAAATACCCGGTTCAGTGTCGCCAAACGGCGCCTGCTTGGCGTCCGGTTCATGCGGCTGATGATCCGAGCAGATCGCGCCGATCACCCCCGCCGCCAGTCCGGCCCGCAGCGCT
>JAJHPN010000097.1 GCA_020890855.1 Candidatus Contendibacter sp.
TTTCTCCCTGATTGAACAGCGTGATCACTTCTTCTTCAGCCTTTGCGTAATCTTCCCGAACATGCGATCGGACATATTTGAGCATCAAATAGCGACCGTTCATGAACTGTATCTTGAGCTTGTCAGCCAGCGCCGCTGCTTCAGTGTTGTTATCTTTGGCGACGCTATCAATCAGATTGGTCAACGCATTTTGGACGAGAATACCCGCTGCAACCAGCTGCTTGATGGTTTCCTCGCGCTGCTTGGCGAGGGCTATGACCTGTTTAAAGGCGTCATCGTATTTAGCAGTCTGCTCGCCGATAGCCGCTACCATTTTCTTGCGTTCCGGGTTCGTGATGTTTTCCGCCAGAGCCTTGTGCGCGGCCATCATCGCGTCGAAATTCGTGCGGTAGTCTTGAGCGGTCTGGTCATTGCTATTGATGATGTAGTTTTTGACCGCCAACCGCACGTTCAGCAAGTTCTCCTGAAATTCGCTGACTCGATCCCCATTGCGAGCCTGTCGGCGATATTCGGTAAAGCCCTCGAACGCCCCGTCCAATCCCCAATAAGCGGTCCCCGCGACGATCACCAGTAGCACGATCACCACTGCGAAACCCAGGTTAAGTTGAGTGCGCAATTTTAAATTCTTGAACATAAATCTCTACCTCTACTCTCAGTATGTTATGAAACCGATGAGTTATATTCGAAAACGAACATTTTTCACCAACCGGCAGAACCTCTGCTTTGAATCAGCAGTTTAATGCAAATTGATTTATAATCAGGGTTGCCTTGTGAGCAATTGTTTAAAACCAGGATGAATTTTTGGCATTGCCAGGTTCAACCGAAATGATCATAGCCCAGCCGCTCAAGAGGGAAAGCGGAACCGTCAGCGCGAAGTACTCGTAATCCCGGTTCCGCTTCAATCATCCCAATCCGGCTACAACGACAGTTCCAGTCTGCCGCCAGATTCTCCAGCCGAGCGACCTGTTCCGGCGGTACTGTAAAACACAACTCGTAATCATCCCCGCCAGTCAGCGCGGTGCGGAACGTCGCATCCCGATCCAGACTGGCGATTAAGGCCGGCGATAGCGGCAGCCGATCCACATCCAGTCGCGCCCCCACCCCGCTGCGTTCCAGAATGTGGCCGAGGTCTTGCGCCAGCCCATCGGAGATATCAATGGCGGCGCTGGCTACACCGCGCAATAGCACTCCTTGGTTGAGGCGTGGTTCCGGGCGCTCCAGTCGGCTTTGAACCCAAGCGGCGTGTTCATGCGCCACGGTCGCATCGCCATACGCTACTGCCAACGCCAGCCCGGCATCGCCCGGTGTTCCGGTGACATAAAGCGCATCGCCCGGTTTCGCTCCATTCCGGCACAGCGCCCGCCCCGGCGGGACGAAACCCATCGCCTGAATCGAAATGACCGTGGTTGGGCCGTGGGTGGTGTCACCGCCGATCAATTGCACCTCATGCCGATCTGCCAGCGCAAACAGTCCCCGGCAAAATCGCGCCAGCCAGTCTTCATCCACCTGGGGCAAGGTCAGCGCCAGGGTCGCCCAGGCCGGAACCGCGCCCATCGCCGCCAAATCGCTCAGATTCACCGCCAACGCCTTATGACCGATACCTTCCGGGTCGGCGTTGGCAAAAAAGTGAATACCCGCGACTAGGGTATCGACCGTTACCACCAGTTGTTGAGCCGGCGGCGGAACCAGCAAAGCCGCATCGTCGCCGATCCCCAACGTTACGTCGGAACGATGCTGGTGCTGGGCGGCGAAATAGCGGTCAATCAGGGCAAATTCGGAGGCGGGCATGCGTTATTCGTCATAACTCACGTTGCGCCGGGCGGCGGTAATGGTGACGGTGAAGCCGGCGATCACATCAATCAGGGTCATCAGGAGGATCAGGAAAAACGTGGTGTTGCCCAGTTGCGGCATGACGATGAAGCCGATCAGGGCGACGATGAACACCAGCAGCGACAGTACATGATTGAGAATAGCGGCGGATGAGCTGCTGGTGGCGCGGGAGATCTCGATGCCGAGCAAAAACAGGCTGACCACCAGCAGCAAATCATCGCCACGAAATAGCAGGGTCGCTCCCGACAGTAGCGGCAAACTGAACAACACTGTGCCCAACCAGCCCGACGCAACCAGCGCCAGCGCAGTATAGACGGCGACCACCAAGGCAAGCAGGGGAACACTGGTCATGGGTTGATCTCGCGCAAGGATTGAGTTTAGGGAAAGAGTGAGGTGCGAACTGACGACGCGGCGGTCACTGGCGGCGTTCGTTGAATAGGCTGGCCGCTGAACCCTTGCCCACATCGTTTGCCAAACGCCGGAATCCTACAACCTTTCGGCGTCAATCGCCGAACCGGAGAGTTCATGCCCCATTATCGAATGATAATCGCCGCTCTTGGCCTGACGCTGACCCCCGCCGCCTTCGCCGCCGCGCCGGTGCAGGAATTTACCCTCGCCAATGGCCTGAAAGTGCTGGTGCGGGAAGACCATCGCGCCCCGGTGGTGGTCTCGCAGGTCTGGTACAAAGTCGGCTCCAGCTATGAACCGGGCAGCCTGACCGGCATTTCCCACCTGCTCGAACACCTGATGTTCAAAGGCACCGCCGACGTGCCGGGCGGCGA
>JAJHPN010000080.1 GCA_020890855.1 Candidatus Contendibacter sp.
CGTCTTCCACCTTGGCCACGCTATCAGTGATCAAGGTCTTGATCTCCTTGGCGGCGTCGGCGCTGCGCTGGGCCAGTTTGCGGACTTCGCCGGCGACCACCGCAAAGCCCCGGCCCTGTTCACCGGCTCGAGCCGCTTCCACCGCCGCATTGAGCGCCAGCAGGTTGGTCTGGAAGGCGATCTCGTCAATCACCCCGATAATATCGGCGATCTTGCGGCTGCTGGCGTTAATGGCGCTCATGGCGCTGATGGCCTGATCGACCACCTGGCCGCCCTGTTCGGCCTGCGTCCGGGCTGCCCCGGCCAGTGAATTGGCCTGCCCGGCGTTGTCGGCGCTCTGCTTCACGGTCGAGGTCAATTCCTCCATGCTGGAGGCGGTTTCTTCCAGCGCGGAAGCCTGTTCTTCAGTGCGCTGCGACAGATCAGCGCTGCCCTGGGCAATCTGCCCAGCGGCGGAGCTGACTTGATCGGTGGCTTGGGTGACTTTTCCGACCATGTCCTGCAACTGCCCGGTCATGTCGCGCATGGCTGCGTAGATGCCCGTTTCCTGCCCAGTGTCGGTAAACCGCACGGTCAGATCGCCACCCGAAATCTTCTGGGTGATCGCCGCCATTTCGGCGGGTTCGCCGCCAATCGGCCGGCGGATGATGCGCACCAGCAGCCACGCGAGCAGGATGCCAACCAGCACCGCACCCACCGATAGCCAACTGACTATCGCAACGGCAATTTCGTTACTATGTTGCACCTGTGGCCCCAGCCCGTTCTGCTCTTCGTTGTAGGCGGTCTTCAACTCGTTTGTGACCTTGGCGATTTCCGGGCCGATCTGGTTCAAAGTCTGTATCAGAGCATCGCTCTTTTCGGTGGTGTCAAACACGGAGGTCATCAAAGCCTGGTAGGCATCATGCAACTTATCGAACTGTTGCAGCAGAGTCTGATCGGCCCCGGTGAGCTTGTCGCTGAGGGATTTCGTCAGTCCGTCAACCTTGACGACCAACTCCTCCTTGGCCCGGTTGGAATCGGCGGTCTTGTGCGATTCCAGATACTTGGCCATGTATAGCCGCCCCAGCATCACCTGTTCTTGCAACTTGCCGGTCAGTATTGCCATCTCAATGTCGCTGCCCTTGGCGGCGTCCTCGATCATTGAGGTCACCGTTTTACGCATATTGATCCCGTTATCATTCAACTGGTCGATGGTCGTTTGCCGCTGCTTGCTCAGCGCCTCGACCTGAACAAAGGCCGTGTCGTATTTGGCGGCTTGCTCGGCAATAAAGGCGACCCGTTTAGCCCGCTCCGGGTTTTTTACGCTCTCTTGCATTTCCTTAACCACGGCCATCATCTCGCCGAAGTTCTGACGGTAGTCTTGCGCCGCTTTGTCGCTGGCCTCGGCGAAGAAACTCCGAACCGCCAGCCGCGTGCTGAGCATGTTTTCCTGGAGGGATCCGACCCTGTTATTGGCGCGGGCCAGCCGGCGATATTCGCTGAAACCGTCGAAGGCTCCGGTCAAGCCCCAGTACGCGGTGGCCGATACGATGATCAGCAAGAGGATCACCGACGCGAAGCCGGAACCCAACTGCGTACCTAATTTCATATTTTTGAACATGTTGCTCTCCAATTTATTCATTAGAATAACTTAGATCGGGACAAACAGCTCATCACTGGCAAGCAAATTTAAAGCCTGCAGGTTAAGCTGGCTTGCTAAATCAGGAATCATTACTGAACAGTAGTTCTCAGTATATTGATTCATAAAGATTTTCTTCGCCTAACCAATACTGCTATTGACTAAAAATATCATTTGTAATCAATGTATTGAAAAAGAGACTGGGAATTTCTAATTATTGAAGTAAGCCTCATAGTTAGCAAGGAAAATAAAATAGTCGCTCAATTAGGGTGAACGTTGCATTTCAATTTTGAAACAAGCCCATTTCATCGCGTTTCATTTTGAAACGGTAGATACCCGACTGAATTGAAAATCATCGGCCTTTGAAGACGTATATCGGATGGTCAAAATACTTTTTCAGTATCAATCGACTAAACGATAGATTGACTTTATTTAATAAAGTTATTGATTTTCAATTTATTATATTTTATTCGGAGGGGTGGCTGACGTTTTCCGCCAAGTGTCGCGATCCAGCAATTCATTGGCCTGAGTTTTGCTGTTCTAGCAATGCGCCTATATGTGCGAGGAACCTTGCCGCTTGGCTGATGCAGCGGGTTCAGGAGCAGGAGAGGGCGTTAAATCCGGTTCACTGTCAAAGAATCGATAGCGAGCGTCGATCCCACCGAACGCTCAGTGCAGATCGCCCGATGACTCCCGCTTTGCCAAGGAGTCTTCACTCGACATGAACAACCGGTAGTGGGCATCGGCAATGGTCGCGCAGGTAAATAAAGGTAGTCCAGTAAATGCTCTGATTGCATTGCATCCGCTTTCCGGATCTTTTCAATCCTGATCAACCCGCTTCATCCGTGCATTTTTGGACAGGATTTTCATTCTTTTTGTCAACTACCCGGCCCTGAGCATCTCCAGTTCTTGCGAATGCCGAAGCGGGGCTTCCCCGAAATTTTGGTGCATTTTCAGCAATGCAATGCCATCGCCCAGTTATAGTTAGCAGGTTGGGTTACAGCCTGCTGCAACCGGACACATTCCACAACGACATCCACCAAGAAGGTAATCCAAGATGAGTTTCCTGATCGTCATCGGGGCGCTGGTCCTGCTGATGTATGTGGCCTACAAGGGCCATAGCGTGGTGCTATTCGCGCCTGTCGCCGCCTTGCTGGCGGTGTTGCTGACCGACCCAACCCTGGTTGCGCCGATGTATCTCGGCGTGTTCATGGACAAGATGGTTAGCTTCGTCAAGCTGTACTTCCCGGTATTCATGCTGGGAGCCGTGTTCGGCAAAGTGATCGAGTTATCCGGCTACTCGAAATCCATCGTCTCGGCGGTGGTTGACGCCATTGGCCATCAGCGGGCGATGCTGTCCATCGTCGCGGTGTGTGCGATTCTGACCTACGGCGGCGTCTCGCTATTCGTAGTGGTGTTCGCGGTCTATCCGTTCGCGTCGGAACTGTTCCGGCAGACCCACATCCCGAAACGATTGATTCCCGGCACCATCGCCCTCGGCGCGTTTACCTTCACCATGGACTCGCTGCCCGGCACCCCGCAGATTCAGAACATCATCCCCACCGCATTTTTCAAGACCACCACCTGGGCTGCGCCTTGGCTGGGCGTCGTGGGCGCGATTTTCATCTTCATTGCCGGCATGGCCTATCTGGAATGGCAACGCCGCCGCGCGGCGGCCGCCAACGAAGACTACGGGCTGAATCTGGTCAACGAACCGGAGCCGTTCACCCACGAAAAGCTCCCCAATCCGATCCTCGCCATTACCCCGCTGTTTCTGGTGGGGATCCTCAACTATGTGTTCACCCAATGGGTGCCGAAGCTGTACGGGGCCAATTTTGAACTGACCATGACCGGGATTGGCGCCAAGCCGGTACCGTTTGAAATTGGCAAGGTCGCGGCGATCTGGGCGGTGGAAGCGGCGCTGTTGATGGGTATTCTGTTTGTGATGGTCACTGCCTGGGGACCCATTAAGGACCGTTTCGCCGAGGGCGCCAAGTCAGCCGTTGGCGGTTCGCTGTTGGCGTCAATGAACACTGCCTCGGAGTATGGCTTCGGCGGCGTGATCGCCTCGCTGCCGGGCTTCCTGGTGGTCGCCGATGCCTTGCGTTCAATTCCCAACCCGCTGGTCAACGAGGCGATCACCGTGACGACCTTGGCGGGCATCACTGGTTCGGCGTCCGGCGGACTAAGCATCGCGCTCGCCACGATGGCCAACCACTTCATTGAGGTCGCCAACGCCTCCGGCATTCCGCTGGAGGTGTTGCACCGGGTGGCCTCAATGGCCAGCGGCGGCATGGATACCCTGCCACATAACGGCGCGGTCATCACTTTACTGGCGGTGACTGGCCTGACTCACCGACAATCCTACAAGGACATCTTTGCCATCACCGTGATCAAAACCAGTGCGGTGTTTGTAGTCATTGCCTTCTATTATCTGACCGGTATTTATTAACAGGACTTTTACTTGCTGAACCGCTATCGTCACACCATGTAAAAGCGGGAATCCAGCCTTTTCATCGCGTGACTGGATTCCCGCCTGCACGGGAATGACGAGAAGCGACAATCCTGATTAAACCAGCCAAAAATTATAATGGCGGGGCGATTGCCTCACGTCCAGTTCACCGCACCAAGGAGGATAAAAATATGCAGCATCCCCTGCTTACTTCACTCCGCATTCCCGAACGCGGCAAGGTGGTGAGCGCCCGTGAGGCGGTCAGCCTGATTCGGGCCGGCGACACGGTCGCCACCAGCGGTTTTGTCGGCACCGGCTTTGCCGAAGACATCGCGATTGCCCTTGAAAACCTGTTTCTGGAACCGGACGCTGATCCGGCGGCGCCTGGTCTGGCCAAGCCGCGCAACCTGACCCTGGTTTACGCCGCCGGTCAGGGCGATGGCAAAACCCGTGGCCTCAACCATCTCGGTCACGAAGGACTGGTCGGGCGGGTCATCGGCGGTCACTGGGGTCTGGTCCCGAAGCTGCAAGCCTTGGCGGTCGCCAACAAGATTGAGGCGTACAACCTGCCGCAGGGAGTGATTACCCACCTGTTTCGCGACATCGCCGCCGGCAAGCCCGGCACCTTGACCCGTGTTGGACTCGGCACCTTCGTTGATCCGCGCTACGGCGGCGGCAAACTCAACGCCATGACCCAGAAAGACCTGGTGCGGGTGATCACGATTGATGAGCATGAGTATCTGTTTTATCAGGCTTTTCCAATCAATGTCGGCATCATTCGCGCCACCACTGCCGATGTTGACGGCAATCTGACGATGGAAAAGGAGGCGCTGACTCTGGAATCGCTGGCGATTGCGACGGCGGCGCGCAATTCGGGCGGCATTGTCATCGCCCAGGTGGAGCGGGTCGCCGAACGCGGCATTTTGAAACCGAAGGATGTGCGAGTGCCGGGCATTCTGGTGGATTGCATCGTGGTGTCGCCGCCGGAAAACCACTGGCAGACCTTCGCCACCCAGTACAACCCGGCGTTCTCCGGCGAGATCAAGGCGCCGCTGGCCTCGATCCCGCCGATGCCGATGAGCGAGCGCAAAATCATCGCCCGCCGGGCCGCGCTGGAACTGGTTCCCAACGCCATTGTGAATCTCGGGATCGGCGTTCCGGAAGGCGTCGCCAGCATCGCCGCCGAGGAAAAAATCATCGATCTGCTGACCCTGACCGCCGAACCGGGCGTAATCGGCGGCATTCCTGCGGGCGGGCTGGATTTTGGCGCGTCCACCAACGTCCAGGCGATCATTGACCAACCCAATCAGTTTGATTTTTATGACGGCGGTGGACTGGATCTGGCGGTGCTGGGGTTGGCCGAGGTGGATCGGCACGGCAATCTCAACGTCTCGAAGTTTGGCCCCAAGATCGCTGGCGCAGGTGGATTCATCAATATCAGCCAGAATTCCCGAAAAGTGGTGTTCACCGGCGCTTTTACCGTCGGCGGATTGGAGATTGCGATCGAGCAGGGTCAATTACAGATCCGGCAAGAGGGGAAAACCGCCAAGTTCGTTGCCGAAGTGGAACAGCGCACTTTTAGCGGCGAGGTCGCCAGCCGCCGCCAGCAGCCGGTGTTGTATGTCACCGAGCGGGCCGTGTTCCGCTTGACGGCGGGCGGGCCGGAACTGATCGAAATTGCGCCGGGAGTGGATTTGGAGCGGGATGTGTTGGCGCAAATGGGTTTCCAGCCGCGTATCAGTCCGCAGCTTCGCACGATGGACGCCCGTATTTTTGGCGACGGGCCGATGGGTTTGCGCGACCTGCTGCTGGCGCAGCCGCTGGAGCAACGGCTCTCCTATGATCCAGACAAGAATCTGTTTTTCCTGAACTTCGAGGGTTTGGCGGTGCGGAGCCGCGAAGATATTGCCCGGATTCGGGCGGCGGTCAGCGGCAAATTGGAACCGCTCGGCAAAAAAGTGTTCGCCATTGTCAATTACGACAATTTCTCAATCACTCCGGAGCTGCTGCAGGAATACATGGACATGGTAGGCGCTGTGGTGCAACGGTATTACCTTGGCGTAACCCGCTATACCACCAGCGTTTTCCTCCGCGCCCGACTGGGCGATGCGCTGCGTGAACATGATCTTGCGCCGCATCTTTATGAAACGGCGGATGAAGCGGCAGCACGGCTGGAACCATCCAAAGCAACCTGACGGCGGCGGTGGCGCGTCATGAGCCGGTCGTCGTTAGCGGCGGCTGGCTTGATGCGGGAAATTCGCTGTTTAATGACCGTTTCCGTCTCATCCTTCCAGAGCGGCCTGAGTGAGTTCCCATTCCGCTCTGCCGCCGCCAATCCCGCTGTGTGCGTCCTGAAGGAGTAACAGGTTTTGAATAAATCGCTGCTGATTATCGCGGTAGGTAATCCCAGTCGGGGTGACGACGCCCTGGGCCCATTATTTCTGGAACGGCTGGCGGAAGGGCGAGAGCTGTTGCATAACCAGGACGAGATTGAACTGTTGACGGATTTTCAGTTGCAGATCGAGCATGCGGTGGATTTGGAAGGCCGGGCGCTGGCCTTGTTTGTAGACGCCAGCGTTGCTTGCCATTCACCCTTCCAATTCACCCGTCTGCAACCGGTTGAAGACGCCGGCTACACCAGTCACGCCCTGTCGCCGGCCGCCGTATTATGCGTTTACGGACAAATTAATCCCGATCCGCCGCCACCGGCGTTTCAACTGGCGATTCGCGGCGAATGTTTCGAATTGGGCGAATCATTGAGCGCAGCGGCGGAAGTGAATCTTGCCTCGGCGCTGAAATTTGCCGGCCAGTTATTGAAGCAGCCGGTGGTTGAAACCTGGGACCGGCTTGTGCAGACAGACGGACGTTGAATTGTTCGGCAATCCCGGAAGTGGTCATTAGACGAGCGGAACTGAGAAGATTTTCTCATGAAAAATAATGGTTCAATCATTTTTCGCAGTGGCCTGACCATGGGCGGCATTGTGCTGCTGGCGCTGTTGAGCATGATCAGTTCGGTGTTAATTGCTGAATCCAGCAAGGGTGACGCCGCAGCGATTAATCTGGCCGGTTCGCTGCGGATGCAGTCCTACCGCATCGCCACCCGCTTGCAAGCCGTCAATGGCGCTGATGCGGGCCGCTTGCAGACGGTGGAACGGGAAATTGACGCATTTGAACGCCGATTGGAGCAGTTGTGGCGAACGGGCGCGATTTCACCGGCGCAAAGTGATCCGCGCCACCAGACCTTGCAGATGATCGGATCCTCTTGGCGCGACAGTCTCAAACCCACCTTGCAAAACTTGGCGGCTGGTTATTCCCCGGCCACGACCTATCTGGATCAGGTCGATGATTTCGTTGCTAAGCTGGATGCTTTTGTCAAGCTGCTGGAACAGGACACTGAAGCCAAAATGCTGCTGCTGCGACTGGTGCAAGGCAGCGCACTATTTATGACTCTGGTGCTGATTTTTATCGCCATGTATCAGTTGAACACGAATGTCGTGGCGCCATTGCGTGATCTGGTAGAGCTGGCGCACAAGGCGCGGAGCGGCGATCTGGCGGTGCGGGCTGCCCACGTCGGCAACGATGAGCTGGGGGTGCTGGGCCACGCTTTCAACCTGATGGCGGCTGATCTGTCAGCGATGTACGCCAATCTGGAAGCGCGGGTCGAACAGCAGACTCAGGCGTTGCGCATCAGCAACCGCTCGCTGGAACTCCTTTATCATATCGCCCGGCTACTGGGTGAAGCGGCGCCGGATAAGATGACCTATTGGTTGCTGCTGGCCGAGATTGAAAAGCTGACCGGGATGGAATCAGTGACCCTGTGCCTCATGCATCCGGTTACCCACCAGGTCATCCAGGCCTTTTCAACCCAGCCCCGCCCCGTTGCCGCCTCGTCTTTCTGTAGCCGCCCGGATTGCACCGCCTGCCGGGGCGATGGAACTACCCACCGGCTTGACGCCAGCCGCGAGATGTTTTCGCTCCCGGTCAAAGATCAGGATCAGCAGTTTGGCGTTCTGATCGTTCGTAACCAGGGTCTGGAATCGGCTGCCGCTTGGCAGTTGCCGTTGCTGGAAGTTGTGGCCCGGCACATCGCTGCTGCGTTGCGGGCCAACCAGCAGACCGAGCATCGCCGGCGCCTGGAATTGCTGGAGGAGCGCAACGCGATCGCTCGGGAGCTGCACGATTCGTTGGCGCAAGCACTGTCTTATCTGAAAATTCAGGTCAGCCGTTTGCAGAACTTGCTCATTGGCGACGCCGCGATCACTCCGGAAACCGGCGCGGTCGTGACTGAACTGCGCGAAGGTTTGAGTAGCGCCTACCGCCAGTTACGGGAATTGATCGCGACTTTTCGTCTGAAAATGGAACATTCCCGGCTGGAGGACAGCCTGGCCGAAACCGCGCGGGAATTCAGCCGGCGCGGCCAGGCGCCGGTTACGGTAGATTGCGCCGGCTGGAATCACCGTCTTGATCCCAACGAGCAAATCCATGTCATGCATATCGTCCGGGAAGCGTTAAACAATGCGGTGAAATACGCCGGCGCCAACCAGATTTCGGTTCGGCTACGCGCTTTGGACGATGGACCAGTGGTGATCGAGATCGACGACAATGGCGTGGGTCTGCCGGCCTGCGTTGAACGTGAAAACCATTTTGGCCTGACGATCATGCGTGAGCGGGCCGTTCGTCTGGGTGGTCAGCTGCACTTGCAAACCTCGCCGACGGGCGGGGTGCGGGTGCAGCTCCAGTTTGTTCCCGCCGCCCGCCGGCCCTCTTTGCCTGAACCGGAACTGGAGGCGCGTTATGTCTGACGAGGTTCAGACAATCCTGGTCATCGACGATCACCCACTGATGCGTAAAGGCATCGTACAGCTGGTGACGATGGAGGCTTCGCTGCGTTTAATCGGCGAAGCCGGCGATGGGTGGCAGGGTCTGGAGCTGGCTCGGCGGTTGCGCCCGGACTTGATCCTGCTCGATCTGAACATGCGCGGGCTGAACGGTCTGGACACGCTCAAGGCGCTTAAAGCAACCGAGGATCTGGAAAGCCGGGTGATCATCCTGACGGTTTCGGACAGCGAGGAAGACGTCGTCGCGGCGTTGCGGGCGGGCGCAGATGGTTACCTGCTCAAGGACATGGAGCCGGAAGACGTCCTGCAGAGCCTGAGAGTGGCGGCGCAAGGTCGAATGGCGCTCGGTGAACGGGTTGCAGGCATCCTGGCGGACGCTTTGCGTCACGAGAGCCGGATCAAACCCGACGCCGACGTGGGACTGACTGAGCGGGAACGGGAAATTCTGGCGCTGATCGCGGATGGCCATAGCAACAAGCTGATTGCCCGGGAGCTGAAAATTGCGGAAGGGACCGTCAAAGTTCATGTCAAACACCTGCTGCGCAAACTCAATCTGGATTCGCGGGTGGAAGCGGCGGTGTGGGCAGTCCGGCGTGGGTTCAGGCCGCACGGCGGTAATCCGGCCGATCATGGAAGGAAGTGACTTTTGGTTTTGTGAGGTATTGCGATAGCCTGATCGTCAATCCAGACGGGGAAGACATGATGGAATTTCTGAACGAATACGGGATGTTTCTGGCCAAGGCGGCTACGCTGGTCGCTGCGGTTCTGGTGGTGGTGGGCGGCGTCGCGGCGCTGCTGGGACGCGGCGGCGGTGAGCCGGAAAGCCGGGGACGGCTGGATATCCGCTCCCTGAACGAGGATTACGAGCAGATGGCGGTCACGCTCAAGGCGGCCACCTTGTCCAAAAAAGCGTTCAAGCAGTTCCAGAAAGAGCAAAAAGCGCGGGTGAAGCAGCGCGAAAAAGTTGAACGCCGCCGGGTGTTCGTACTGAATTTTCATGGCGATCTGCGCGCTGCGGCGGTCGCCTCATTGCGCGAAGAAGTCACGGCGCTCCTGACTGTGGTTCAGCCCGAAGATGAAGTGGTGGTTCGTCTGGAAAGCGCCGGCGGACTGGTTCACGCCTACGGACTGGCGGCGGCGCAATTGCTGCGAATCCGCGACCGGCGCGTGAAGTTAACCGTGGCGGTAGATAAAGTCGCGGCCAGCGGCGGTTATATGATGGCTTGCGTCGCTGACCGGATTATTGCCGCACCCTTTGCGGTGGTCGGCTCCATTGGGGTGATCGCGCAATTGCCCAATTTCAATCGGCTGCTCAAAAAACACGATATTGATTACGAACAGTTCATGGCCGGTGAATTCAAGCGCACGGTCACGCTCCTCGGTGAAAACACCGACCAGGGTCGGCGCAAGTTTCAGGAGGAAATTGAGGAGGCCCACACGTTGTTCAAGCAGTTCGTAAAGGCCCATCGTCCGCAGGTGGATTTGGAGCGGGTGGCGACCGGTGAACACTGGTATGGCGCAAAGGCGCTGGAATGTCAGTTAGTGGATGAATTACGCACCAGCGACGATGTGCTGCTCGACGCCAGTGCGGGCGCCGATTTGTATGGGGTGGCCTATATTGGCAAAAAACCGTGGTTGGCGCGGCTATTCGCCCATACCAGCGAGGCGCTGGGGCGATCCT
>JAJHPN010000023.1 GCA_020890855.1 Candidatus Contendibacter sp.
GCGGCCATCGCGGCGAAGGCGAGCACGCTGGCAGCCATGCAGATGAGGATTTGTTTGCTGCTACTTGGTCTCATGGATTCCTCTGCTCTATAAGTTTGCGGGCTACCCCGTGGAGGGCGGTGATTGACCGCGTTTACCGTGCGAGTCTTGGGTAACCGGCTGTTTCGTTGGCCTAGGCCATTGAAAATGGAGTGTTTCGAGAGTCGTGCCTCTCAAGGCGCGAGATGGAAACGGGCGGGATACCCATCCTTAAGCATCTAATCGAGAAATTGCATGTTGAAGCCGACGAAGATCTGCCAGTCGGGCTGCCCCGGACCGCGATAGGCGACCGAGGTCTGGGGCTCGACGAAGAGATTGAAGACGGTCTTTCCCCGCTTGATGACCTGGCCGATGCCGAGCCCCAACGGGATGCTGTAGGCGTCGTTCTCGAAGTTGTAGACCCAGATCGGGGTGGAGCGCAGATACAGACCCTGGCCGAGCTGGTAGAAGGCGAAGGGCTGGAAGGCGCCGGTGCTTACGTCGGCGCTATCGTCGCTGCCGGCGAAGCTGGCCTGCCAGGTGAGGAGATAACCGTACTGGAACTGTTTCGAACGCCCATCGAACAGCACGTTGGCAAAGCCGGCGGACCACTTCTCGGAACCGAGCCGATCGTTGGGGGCAGTCGGCGCGGTGATCTGCGGTCCGATGCCGAAGCTCACCGCCGGGTTGCCGGTATCGAACAGATAGGCGGCGAAGACGTTCAGGTCGCCGACACCGGTTTCCAGGCCGCCGTCCGTCGCCACGGGAAAACTGTTGACCGGCAGGGAGGCGCGCATCAGCCAGTTGGTGCCCGCCACCTCGAAGGGCTTGGCGAAGCGCACCCAGAATTGGTTGCCGTCCTGGTCCGTCTCGGTGATCCGACCGATGTAATAGTCCTGAAAGTTCAACGCCGTCATGTTGGCCAGGGGGTTGTTGGCCTGGGCGGCGGCATCACCGCCGCCCTCGGCCCCGGAAGCGGGCCCGGTCAGCGCGGCGGCGAGGAGCAGGATGCCCGCCGCGAGCCGTGACAGTATCTCTGCCGCGCAGGGCGCCGGATGTGGGACTGTTCGGCGTACTTGATGCTCAAGCATTGCAGATACCTATCGTTTGCGACCGAAACCCAACGAGCCCAACCGGCGCCCCCAGGGGCGCGGGCGGGGCTCGCGGATCACCTCCTGACCTTAGTTGCCGGTCGGCATCGGGAGATCGAAGCCTTCCTTGCTTAACTGCTCACGCACCCACTGGAACTTCTGATAGTTCGAGAGTGTGATCGGACCTGTGTAGCCCTCGCTCTGCATCTTGCGCGGTGGGTACTGCACGTAGGTCTTCATCAGGTCCTGAATCGCCTGGCTGATGGTCACCAATGTCCAGGTGTGCTCGGTGTAGTTGTTCATGAAGATGTCGTAGCGTTCTTGTGGGTCCTGCCACAGATCGAAGACCTGGGGCACGATGGCCACATATTTCTCTGCGCCCTTCCAGCCCAGGTTGGAATCCACTGCAAGGCTGCCCGTCGGCTGTCCGTTATCGCCACGCAGGTTGAAGACGGCCTTGTAATGGCCCACGCGCGCTGCGCCCGGAGTCAGCTCGTTCTCAGTGAAGTAGAACCAGGAAGTACGGGGGTCCTTGCCGGCGCCCAGCAGGACCGGGGTCATATCGTAGCTGTCGAAGATGATCGGCTGGCCCTCGCGATCCTTCTCTGGCAGCTTCACGCCCGCGACCGAGGCGAAGGTGGCCATCAGGTCGAGGCCGCCGACGATGTCATGGTTCTTCGCGTCCGCTTTGATCTTGCCAGGCCAGACGGCAATCGCCGGCACGCGGTTGCCGCCCTCACGCACCGTGCCCTTGGTGCCGCGGAACGGCGTATAGCCGGCATCCGGGTAGACGTCCTGCCAGGCACCGTTATCGGTAGTGAAGAAGACCAGCGTGTTCTTGTCGAGGCCGAGTTCGCGCAGCTTATCCATGATGTGGCCAACGCGCGTGTCAAATTCGACCATCGAGTCGGCGTACTTGGTCTTCGACATGGACTTATGCTCGAACTCGGGCGCCGGCAGGTTGGGTTGGTGCACCTTCATGAAGTTGACGTTGAGGAAGAACGGCTTGCTGGAATCCTTCGCCGCCTTGTCGAGGAACTCGATTGCTGCCTTCTCGACGTAGCCGTCGAAGAACGGGATGCCGACGACGCCATCGGGGTATGTCACACCGTGAAGCGTGACCGGCTTACCAGGCTCGTTGACGTACTGGCCGTTGATCTTGAAGTCCTCCTTGGCCTTCTCGCCCGCCTTGCCCGACAGCGACCCGACAGTCACCTTGTTAAACATGTCGCGCAGCGCTGGGTCCATGTCTGGGTACCAGGTCGGATCCCCATAGGTATAGGCATTGAGGTGGTACAAGCCGACGTACTTCATCTCGTCGTAGCCCTGCGCGTTGGGCAGCGCGTAGTCGGCCTCGCCCAGATGCCACTTGCCGGTGAAATAGGTCTGATAGCCGCCTTGCTTGAGCACGGAGGCCAGGGTCCATTCCGCTTTCGGCAATCCGCCGCCTTGGCCCTGAAACGCCACCGTCGTCATACCGCTGCGGTTCGGGATGCGCCC
>JAJHPN010000082.1 GCA_020890855.1 Candidatus Contendibacter sp.
GGAGCAGGCCGGTAGGCCGGCGGCCCGCCATAGGCCGGGGCCGGCATCGGGGTTTCGACCGGATCGGCGGGCGACGCGGCGACGGGGCCGCCTGACGCTGAACCGGGCAGAGCGCCGATGGATACCGGAATGCCGCTCAGTTGTTCAATCGCGGCGTCCAGCGCCGCCTGATCCACGCCCGTCATTTCCGGGTTGGTCTTGGCCATCACCGCCTGCCGGGCCTGCTCCATCGTGACCTTGATTGGAATATTGTCCTCTTCCAGCGGTTCATGCGCTTCCAGCAGCAGGGCGCCATTCAAGCGGCCCACCTTGACGGGCTGGTCAATCAGCCGTACCGGCGTTCCGACCGGCACCATGCCAAACAGCTGTTCAATGTCTTCCGGGTACATGCGCACACAGCCATGCGTCACCCGCATCCCGATGCCATAAGGCTTGTTGGTGCCGTGAATCAGATAGCCGGGAACCCCCAGCCGCATCGCAAACCGGCCCAGCGGATTATCCGGGCCGCCCGGCACCACATCCGGCAGAATGTCGCCCTCGGCGGCGTGTTCGGCCTTGATCGTCGCCGGTGGCCGCCATGGCGGATCAACATCCTTGGCGACCACTTTGGTCAGGCCCATCGGCGTTTTCCAATCCATCCGCCCGATGCTGACTGGATAAGTTATCACCGTCCGCTCGGCTCCGGCGCTGGCTTTGGGGTAGTAGTACAGTCGCATCTCGGCGATGTTGAGGATGACCCCTTCGCGCGGCGTGTTGGGCAGGATGTAGCGGGTGGGCAGGACAATCGGCGTTCCTTCTTCGGGCGCCCAGCGATCCAGACCGGGATTGGCGTGAACGATCTCGTCATACCCCAAGCCGTGTCGACGGGCGATGTCAACCAGCGTGTCGTCCTTGGCGGCGTAGATGACCTTGACCTGGCCGATGACATCAATGTCCGGGGGCGGGAGGGGATAGACCGCAGCCTGTGCGGCGCTGGCGGTCAGCCATCCTCCCAGTAACAGCCAGTAGCTGGCGGGCAAGCGTTGGCTTGGCATAGTGGCGTTCACTCTAATGGTTGTTGAAAAAGCTTGTAAATTCTGTCGGCAATCGCCAGGCGGCGCCATCAACGGCGGATCGGGATTGTCAGACAGGACCGGCTGCTGGTTTGAGCCGTTTCCTGCCGGCCGCGTTCCCCTGTATGGTTCACCCTCCTAAATCCGGTTCGCCGCAATGGCGCAAAATCGTGGCCCGCGCTGCATCGCGCAACCGCACCGCCGCCGCCCAGTCTTCGCCGTCAGGCGAAATGGCCGGCTCTACGATCACCTCCAATCGTCCACGACGCGGAAACCACGAGCCGGCCCGCAACATCGAGCGGGTCCCGCGAATCGTGACTGGAACCACCAGTGTTCCGGCCTGCGCCGCCGCGACGAATGCGCCCATCCGGAATTCCAGCAGCCCCGGCATCCGGGTAAAGGTGCCTTCCGGGAAGAACCCCAGCGATTGTCCGGCCAGCACCGCCGCGCTGATCTTGCGCGATTCATCAACGCTGCGCTGCACATCGAAGCGCTCTACGAACAGTGTGCCGATCCGTTGCAGCGGCTTGCCGATCCAGCGATTGTCCAGCAATTCACGTTTGGCGACGTAATGAAACGAGCGTGGAATCGCCGCCATCAGCACATAGGCGTCCAGATAGCTGCAATGGTTGGCGACCAGTACGCAAGGACCCGCGGGCAGATGCTCCAGCCCGCGCACCGTCAGTGGCGTCCCGGTCAATTGCGCCAGCAGCCAGGTGGCGGAACGACTCAACCCCCAGCGCCATTCCATTTTGGGCAAGGTCATGATCCCCAGCCACACGGTCGGGGCCAGCAGGCCGAACATGGCCCAGCTATAACCAACAAACAGATGTTCGGCGACGCTGCGCCCGATCCGCCGCGCCTGCGCCCAACCGCTGCTCAGGCCTATCCGGGTCAGTTGCCACCACAAGGCCCGCCCGCCGCGCCCTAGCGCTTGGCGTTCGTACAAGTCCCGGATCGCCGTCCGGCGAATCTTGCCGCTGGAGGTTTTCAATACGCTATGCGGCGGAACCAGCGCCACATCATCCGGCGGCGTTCCCAGTAAGTCCACGCCTGCGCTCTGAATCCGCTGGCGCAGATCGGTCAGCGCCTCCGGTTGCGTAGCGCGGGTTTCGGCCACCACCACCAGCCGTTCGCTGCCGGTCGCCGGATCAGCGCTGGCGAAGACCGCTACGCAGCCCTTGCGAATGCCGGGAATTTCGCCGACCGCCTGTTCCAGTTCATAGGGATACAAGTTGCGCCCACCGCGAATGATCAGATCCTTGACCCGGCCGGTCAGATATACATCGCCACCGGCCAGATAGGCGCGATCCCCGGAATCGAGCCATTCATCGCCATGCGGGAACAAGGCGCGGGTCGCTTCGGGATGCCGATAATAGCCGGCGGTCGCTGAGGGCCCCTGAAATTCCAGCCGACCTTCCTGTCGATCAGGAAGTTCCCGACCCTGCTCGTCCACAATACGGATCTGGTGGCCAGGGATCGGCTGGCCGCAGGCCGCGAAGCGCAGGGCCGCTGGATCAGTGGGATCGGCGGGTTCAGCCTGGCCACCGG
>JAJHPN010000276.1 GCA_020890855.1 Candidatus Contendibacter sp.
GGGATGTGGATTATGCGGATCGGACCAAATACTGTCAATTTCCGCATACTACATATCAAACTGGCGGAGAGAGAGGGATTCGAACCCTCGATGGAGTTTTAAGCCCCATACTCCCTTAGCAGGGGAGCGCCTTCAGCCGCTCGGCCATCTCTCCGGGAAATGCCCGCAACCACGGGCATCACAACTGATTAAGCATACCGCCTGAATCCGTTGGGGTAAAGACCGACCTACCAGATTCAGGCTTCGGGTTGCGGCGGGCTAACCTCGACCGGGAGGCCGTCCTGCTCGCGTTTAATCCGTTCATAGATTTCTTCGCGATGCACCGCAATGTCCTTGGGCGCGTTGACCCCAATCCGGACCTGATTACCTTTCACGCCCAACACCGTCACGGTGACTTCGTCGCCGATCATGAGCGTTTCCCCGACTCTACGCGTTAGTATCAACATATCAAGCTACTCCTTGTGTTCCATCAACAGCACCAGGTCATCTTGCGGTTTGGACAGTCCGCTTCTGTAATCGCTCCAATCCGGTTCAGGCGGCCTTGTCCAGCTCGAAGGCTTCATGCAGGGCGCGCACCCCCAGTTCCAGGTATTTTTCATCCACCACCACTGAGATTTTGATTTCGGAAGTTGAAATCATGCGGATGTTGATGCTCTCCTTGGCCAGCACCTGGAACATCTTGCTGGCGACGCCGGCATGAGAGCGCATCCCAATCCCAACGAGCGATATCTTGGCGATTTTATTGTCGCCGGCCACCTCACGGGCGCCGAGCCGTCCGGCCTGCTCCCGCAGAATTTCCAAAGCGCGTTCGTAGTCGTTGCGGTGGACCGTGAAAGTAAAATCGGTGGTGCCATCACGACCAATGTTCTGGATGATCATGTCCACTTCGATATTGGCGTCGGCCACCGGCCCCAGAATGCTGTAGGCAATGCCTGGTCGGTCCGGGACGCCCAGTATGGTGAGTTTGGCTTCGTCGCGATTGAACGCGATGCCGGAAATCAGCGCTTTCTCCATCTGCTCCGCCTCCAGGGCTTCCTCGAAAGTAATCAGGGTGCCCTGCCCTTCCTGGAAGGTGGAGAGCACTCGCAATGGGACATTGTGCTTGCCGGCAAATTCCACCGAGCGGATTTGCAGCACCTTGGAGCCGGCGCTAGCCATCTCCAGCATCTCCTCGAAGGTGATGCGATCCAGCCGGCGGGCTTCAGAAACCACGCGAGGATCGGTGGTGTAAACCCCGTCCACGTCGGTGTAAATCTGGCATTCGTCGGCTTTCAGCGCAGCGGCCAACGCTACGCCCGTGGTGTCGGAACCGCCCCGGCCCAAGGTGGTGATGTTGCCGTCTTCGTCCACCCCCTGAAAACCGGCGACCACCACGATCCGCCCGGCGTCGAGATCGGCCTGCATGGCGGCGGCTTCAATCGCCTGAATGCGGGCCTTATTGAAGGCGTTATCGGTGAGGATGCGAACCTGGCTGCCGGTGTAGGAGCGGGCCGGACAACCACGCTTTTCCAAGGCAATGCACAGAAGGGCAATGGTGACCTGTTCACCCGTCGCCAGTAGCACATCCAGTTCACGCGGATTGGGGCGGGGCGTAATGCCCTTAGCCAGACCGATTAACCGGTCGGTTTCACCGCTCATGGCTGACACCACGACGACCATCTGATGGCCGCGCTCACGCCAGCCGATCAACTTTTCAGCCACATTCTCGATCCGTTCAAGGGTGCCGACCGAGGTGCCGCCATATTTCTGGACGATAAGCGCCATGCTGTCCCTATTGAAAATTCGGAGTTAACTCCTGCTCCCGGCCACAGTTAGGCCGGGATCGTTATGAAAGGCGCGATTATTCACGAAAGACCGGCAATCGCCAAGCAATTCACATGGGGTGTTGCGTAATGAGGCCGCACTTTACATCCTGAAAATGGCTAAAATGTCAAATTTAGTTGACGTAATAACCGATTTTATTGCAGGCAAGACTTTCGCTTTTCGTCATTATCGAACCAGCGATAATCCAATAACCCACTGAAAATACTGGATGTCCGCTTTCACAGATATAGCGAAAGCGGTAGGCAAGCCAACGTGCTGGTAAAAATGCCGTTGCTCAGACCGGCATTGAGGCCAATTGTCCCCGCACCCAGTCGGGCGCCGCCTGTAGCGCCGCATCAAGCTGAGTCGGATCGGTTCCGCCGGCCTGGGCCAGATCAGGACGACCGCCGCCCTTGCCGCCGACCTGTCGAGCGATGTGGTTGACCAGATCGCCGGCCTTGATTTTGGCGGTTGCCGCTGTAGTCACGCCGGCCACCAGCCGCACCTTGCCGTCCTCCACCGTAGCCAGCACGACTGCTGCGTTCTGGAGTTGGTCCTTGCAGCGATCCACCGCTTCGCGCAGGGTCTTGGCGTCCACTCCATCCAGCCGGGCGGCCAGCACCTTGATCCCGTTCACTTCGACCACCTGACTGAGCAGATCCGCGCCCTGCCCGCTGGCCAGCCGGCCTTTCAACTGCTCGATCTCTTTTTCCAATTGCCGGCTGCGCTCGACCAGTTGCCGCACCTTGTCGGGGAAGTTATCACGGTCGCCCTTGACCAAGTGCGCGGTCTGGCGGAC
>JAJHPN010000377.1 GCA_020890855.1 Candidatus Contendibacter sp.
GCGCCGAGGTCGCCGCCCGCAAAGCGCATCCAGTGCAGAAACTCCTCGCATACCCGGATGAAGGTGTCCTGAACCCAGGATTCCGGACGATCCAGCAGAATGCGCCCGGCTTGTAAAAGAAATCGTTCGGTTCGCACTGGCTCGGCGGAATGATGCCTGAATGCGCCGACCACTCCGGTTTTATCCGCCAGCCCCGTTTGCAGCAATTGCAGGCGGCTGTAAAACCCTCTCAGTGCTTCATACGAGGAATATGGCAAGGTTTGCGGATTGTTGAGCACGCCGGGGAGCGCCAGGAGGGTGGCTTGATCCCGCAAAAATCCGCTGGGATCGTCGCGAATGGCCTGATAAAGGTGGATCAATCTGACCGGACGGGCGTCAGAATGGTAGCGGCAAGTCCGTTGCAGAATATTCGGTAATGGGCCAAATTCGCCAAACAGCGCCTTGCGTTGCGCCGCAGTCAGCGGTTGCAGGCAGGAGCGCAACTCGTCACCACTGCCTTCGAACAGCTCACGCAGCAAAGATTGAAACAAGGTTTCAGTCAAGGTGTTTGCTCCGCGCCGAAAGAGAGCTTAATGACCGTCAGTTTCTGCATGAAAACCCAGGTTAATCGCCTGTTCAGCAGCATTGCCGGTGTAGCTGGCGGGAGTCAATGCCAATAACGGTTGTTTAGCCTCGTCAGGAATTGCCAGATGGGTAATAAAGGCCCGCAATGTTTCCTGATTGACGCGCTGGCCGCGCGTCAGCGCCTTCAATTGTTCATAGGGCTGTTCAATGCCATAGCGTCGCATCACGGTTTGAATCGGTTCAGCCAGCACTTCCCAGTTGTCAGTCAAATCCGCATCCAGCGCTGTGGTGTTAACTTCCAGTTTGCTCAGACCGTTAAGAATCGATTGCCAGGCGATCAGCGAGTGCGCCAGACCCACGCCCAGCGTCCGCAGCACGGTGGAATCCGTCAGATCCCGTTGCCAGCGCGACACCGGCAATTTGGCGGCCAAATGATCCAGTAATGCATTAGCAACACCCAAATTGCCCTCAGCGTTTTCAAAATCAATCGGATTGACTTTATGCGGCATGGTGGACGAGCCGATTTCACCAGCGACCGTGCGCTGCCGGAAGTAGCCGATGGCAATATAGCTCCAGATATCGCGGCAGAAATCCAGCAATATGGTATTGGCCCGCATCAGGATATGAAACAGTTCCGCCATATAGTCATGAGGCTCAATCTGCGTGGTATAGGGATTCCAGTCCAGACCCAGAGTTTCAGTCACAAAGCGGCGGGAAAATTCTGGCCAGTTGATCTCTGGATAAGCCGCCAGATGCGCGTTGTAATTACCCACTGCGCCATTCATTTTGCCTAATAGTGGCGTGGCGGCTAATTGCGCCCGCTGGCGGTAAAGCCGACTGGCGACATTCGCTATTTCCTTGCCCAGCGTAGTCGGCGATGCCGGCTGGCCATGAGTGCGGGCCAGCATCGGCAGTTCTGCATACTGATGCGCCAGTCTGGTCATCTCGTGACCCAAACCATCCAGTCCCGGCAGCAAAATTTTAGTCCGGGCTTCGCGCAAGATCAGCGCATAGGCCAGATTGTTAATATCTTCTGAAGTGCAGGCAAAATGAATAAATTCACTGATCGCCTCCAGTTCGGTATGGCCGGCAATCTTTTCCTTGAGCAGATACTCGATGGCCTTGACATCATGGTTGGTGGTGCGCTCGATATCCTTAGTCCGTTGCGCGTCGGCGAGGCTGAAGTTTTCCACCAGATCATCAAGGACATGGTCAGTGGATTCGCTCAATGGCGGCACTTCGGGAATGCCGGAATGCCGCGACAAGGCTTGCAGCCAGCGCACTTCAACCAGCGCCCGGTAGCGGATTAAGCCGTATTCGCTGAAGAGTGGCCGCAATCCAGCCGTTTTTTCAGCGTAGCGGCCATCAATGGGGGAAATAGCGGTTAATGCGGTGAGTTCCATAACAGATCCTGAAGAGTTGAACTTGGAAGTTTGCTGAACGCCGGGCCGGCTTCAAGCCTGAAATTTTGCCGGAGTACGGCGGGATCATCCGGTGGGTCTGACGCCGCGCCGCTGGACCGGACGGTCAGCGCATACCGGCAAAGGCGGGATCATAAGGGATCGTGGTCAGCGGGCATGAGGGCTCAGTCAAGCTAATCTTTAAGGTTAAATGCGGCATTTCTCCTGAGTTTTTGCCGCTGGTAGCTTGGAGACTGCTTCACGCTTAGGCTAGACTCAAAAGGTAGCGGCGCTGGCGGGATATCTTGCCACGCCTGAAATTCATCATGCGATTCAGAGGACTGTTTCATGTCGAAGAAAAAAGAGCCGATCAAGCAACCTGCCAAGAAGGTTGAGAGTACGCCCGCCGCCCCACCTGCTCCAGTTTCTGCGCCGGCCCCAGTCAAGTCAGTGGAAGCCGCCAAACCGGCAGCACCGGCTCCGACTCCCACACCCGCTCCGGCCCCGGCCAAACCAGCGGAAGCCGCCAAACCGGCGGCGCCCGCTCCAGCCTCGGCCAAACCAGCGGAAGCCGCCAAACCGGCGGCGCCCGCTCCAGCCCCGGCCAAACCAGCGGCGCCCGCTCCAGCCC